>JAJFBM010000003.1 GCA_020697135.1 Rickettsiaceae bacterium | reverse complement strand
TCAATATACTATCAAGCTCCGCTTGATTCTCAGGACTTGCCGCGCTCCAGCTTACGCTTTCGCTTAGCTCATGACAGTGCGGTGGGTGCACCACCCCCCCTTTTTTTTGTTATTTGTTAAAATTTATTGGTATACCAACTGCACATAATAGAGAAAAAAATGCTCGCACTAAGGGGGAAATGAGAAAATTTTTTATTTAGATATTTTAACTGGATTGCTTCCGCGCTTAACGCTTCTGCAATGATAGGCTTGGAGCATTCCCCCTATTTTTTGCGCATAAGTAATTTGGGGGCGTCCGTGGTAAGACGCTGAAGCCTCCTGAGCGGAAGGCGGCGTGTGATCACTGTATTATAAAATAAAAAAAAGCCAGAACCTAACTGTTCCAGCTTTTTGTTGCGTTTTAAGAATTTTCTTAAAAACTCGCTAATATTAGGGAATTTTAAGGAGATTCTGCAGCACGGAGAATCGAAGCGTACTTAATGTACGTGAGGATTCGAGTACTCTGATCGACGTAAAAATTACCAATAGTAGTAGAGTTTTAAAATTTGTAACCAATACCAACAGAGATTACAAGCGGATCAATTTTAAGCTTACCATTAACGCCATTACCTGTAATAGTAGATCTATATTTAATCTTAGATTGCATAATATATTTTTTTACGTCAACATTTATTATAGTGTCATCTTTCGTTACAAAATCAACACCAGCTTGCATTACAGGACCTTTAGCATTTGTAAGTTTATAATCCCTTGACCTTGTAAAGAGCATAGAATAATGAAGACCACCACCAACATATGGGCTAATCGCGCCAAATGGAGCTGCATGATATTGCAGCAGCATAGAAATTGGCACTAGAAATAAATCTTTTTTCTTGCTTGGATTTGCAGTATCGCTGTAATTATAAGCAATGCTATAAGGAGATTTCGTTTTAAACCCACCAAGCGCTATAGATAATTCTGACGCTACATGGTCATTGAAAAATAAATCTGTCGCTCCTTCTACACCTGCACCTTTAGTTAAAAGCTTATCTATGCTTCTTGGCTCTGTTTTACCTCTATTACTTGTTGGGCTTGGCAAACCTTTTTGCTTACCGCTACTTAATGCACCAAAACCTCTAAGCTTTACTATAAGCCTACCTTCATCTTCGTAAGAATAATAATCATCTTGAGGAACCTCAGAGAAGCTTGGAAACGCCCATCCTGCAATAGCTGCAATTAATGCAAGCTGTATGTATTTTTTCATAAATCTAACTTTATTACTAATTATTTATATATATAACATTCTATAATTCATATTTTAAATAATATCTGAATAGTCAATGGTTGTAAACTATATTACTTAGCTATTTAAATGAGAGTTAATTTGTTGTGACAAAATTATCAACCAATATTCTACTTTCCCCTTAGTTTGAGCTTTAAGATATGAAGAAATAATTAAATTTATTTGTTTAAATGTCCTATTTAACTAAAAAGCTTGCGAATATTATAAATTATAGTGAATAGTTGCTTACAAAAATTATCTAGCTTAGAGAATTATATTGTACTCAAAGAAGTTTTAAATATAATGTAGGCTGATTATTTATTAAGAAACATACCGGCAAAGGTTTAGAGCATGGTCGCACAAAACGAGTTTAATAAAAAATATTTTATCGGCATTTCTTGGTTTATTTTAAGCCTAGTATCTAGCGTAACTAACGATTTAATTACTAAATATACTGGCATGCGCTTACCCGTATATGAAGTTACTTTTCTTAGATTTTTATTTAGCACCTTAACCTTGATACCGTTTATTATTTACGCAGGTAAGGATTCGTTAAAGAGCGAACGCCCTTTGATACATATACTTCGTGGCGCCTTATTCTTTTTTGGCATTACAATTTGGACCCATGGATTAGTAGTTGCTCATATTACAACAGCAACATTAGTTAGTTTTACTATACCGTTATTTACACTTGTACTTGCTGTATTTTTCTTAAATGAAAATATTATTTGGCAAAGATGGATTGCAACAATTCTAGGATTTTTTGGCATTCTAATAATTATTGAGCCTCATGCAGCAGATTTTAATCCATGGGTATTAGTATTAATCCTTGCCGCCCTGATGTTTGCAAGCCTAGATATTATCAATAAAAAATATGTAATTAAGGAAACAATGCTAAGTATGTTGTTTTACTCAGCTCTTACAACAACAACATTATCGATAATCCCCGCTATAAATTGTTGGGTTTCTCCAACAATAGAGGAATTACTTTTATTCTTGGTGCTTGGCGCAAGTGCAAATTTAATATTATTCTTTATCTTAAAAGCTTTCTCAATTGTTGATGCAACTGCAGTAGCGCCTTATAGATATTTAGAACTCATATTATCTGCAAGTTTCGGCTATCTACTATTTAATGAAGTTCCAAAAACTTCAACCTGGCTTGGTGCGATGATTGTTATACCTGCTACTCTGTTTGTAACTTATTCAGAAAAAAGAAGATTAAGTAAAAAAATAGTCTAATAAACTTATTGTAATGAAAAAACGATTAATTATAAGTAGTGGGATTGCGAATGCTTTTGAATGGTATGATTATGCTTTATTCGGCCATTTAGCTCCTATTATTGGACAGAAATTCTTCCCAGATAATGATCCTAATGCTGCTTTGTTAAACGCCTTCTTATTATTCGCTGCAGGATATGTAATGCGCCCGCTTGGTGGACTTGCATTTGGTATAATTGGTGACAAATTAGGCCGAAGAACTGCTTTAAGTGCTGCAGTATTTTTTATGGCTTTTCCAACTGCTTTAATAGGTCTTATCCCTACTTACGAAACTATAGGCATATTTGCCCCTATAATAATGCTGATTGCGCGTATGCTTCAGGGGCTCTCAATGGGCGGGGCATTAACCGGATCTGTATCTTTTTTAATCGAGCATGCAAGCGTACGTAGAAGAGGTATAGCTGGCAGTATTCCAATGGCTGGTATTTGTATCGGTATATTGATGGGGTCACTCACTTCAACTTTCTTTAAATCTATTATGACCCCAGAAGAATTTAATGAATGGGGATGGAGAATACCTTTCTTACTTGGCATATTCATAATATATGCAGGTATATACATAAAGAAATATACTAATGAAACACCAAGCTTTAAAAGCGCTAAAGAAGCAGGGACAATCGAAAAATCTCCTATAAGTAAAGCTATAGCCAATCATAAGATTGATATGCTAATATCTATTTTTATTAATTCGACAGGATCCGTACTTTTCTATATTCAGGCTATCTATCTTATAAATTATTTAAAAGTTGATAGAAATTTCTTAGAAAAAGATGTTGAGTGGATCTCTGCTTTATCTTATGTATTTATGGGTTTTGCTGCTATTTTTGCTGGTTGGTTATCTGATAAAATTGGCCGCGTTAAAATCTACGTGTTTAATATAATGCTGATAATTTTAACAAGTTTCTGGGCAATTAAACAAATTGAGCATGGAACATTTCAGCAAGTATGTATTGCGCAATTTATTTTAGCTTTTGTTGCAGCTTTTTATATTGGGCCTGAACCAGCTTTACAAGCCGAATTCTACCCAACTAATATAAGGAATACTTCCCTTTCACTTTCTTATAATTTAGCTACAACAATATTTGGCGGAACAACTCCTTATGTGGTAAGTTATATAGTACTTAAAACTGGTTCGCTAAAGTCTGCGAGCTATTATATTTTCTTATGTACAGCGCTGAGCTTGAGTGCTCTTTACTTCTATAATATTAGGATGCAGGATGATAAAAAAGATAACAGAAAACTATAATACAGATTTGTTTGATATAAGCCTTGCAGCTTTTTCAGATGAGAAAGAGCTAATAAAGATTTTAATATCTGATGTGCAGTTTAACTTTAGACTTAGAGAGCTAATACAGAGCCGTTCTCTAAATTTAATATCAAAAATACGCAATTCTAAAGAACGCGGTATTGAACATTTTTTACAAAAATTTAGTTTAAACAGTGAACAAGGTTTTGCTATTCTCTCACTTGCCGAAGCTTTACTTCGTATCCCAGACGATAAAACTGCCAAGCGTTTAATTGTCGATAAGCTTGCACATAAAAGATGGTCTAACCATTTACTAGATTTCCAAGCATTAGACTTATATTTAATGTCGCTTGGATTATATATATCAAGTAAGTTTTCAGAAATTACTAAGGCTAAAAATATTGTAGCTAAAACAATCGTAAAACTAGGGGCACCTACTTTTATCTTTGCACTTAAATATGCAATTAAAACTTTAAGTGAGCAGTTTATTATTGGCTATAATATAAAAGCAGGTATAAAAAACTCTAAATCTTATATTGAGAAAGGTTATAAATTTTCTTATGACCTGCTTGGCGAATCAGCAAGAACCGATGCACAAGCTACAAAATATTATAATCAATATTTAAACGCTATTGATGAAATTAAGGCAACTTACCCGAAGCAAACTGATCAGTCTAATTTACCTAGCCTATCAGTTAAGCTTACATCATTAAACCCAAGATTAGAGTTTTTGAAACTTCCAGAGCTTGAAGAACAGCTACTTCCAAAGGTTATTCATCTTGCACGTAAATGTATGGATGCAAATATTGGCTTAACCTTCGATGCTGAAGAAGCAAGACGCCTTGATGCTTACTTACATATACTAACGAAACTTGTAACAGCTCATGAGTTAAAAGGATATAATTATATAGGTTTTGTTGTCCAAGCCTATCAGAAGAGAGCACATAAGGTTATAGATTATATAATTAAACTTGCGAAAGACACTGGTAAAAAGATACCGGTAAGACTGGTTAAAGGAGCTTATTGGGATAGTGAAATAAAATTTGCACAAGAACATGGCCTGACTGATTATCCAGTATTTACTAGAAAAGAATTCACCGATGTCAGTTACCTTACTTGTGCTAAAAAACTACTAGATAATACAGATTGCATTTACCCACAATTTGCAACTCATAACGCAAATACCGCAGCTGCAATAATCGAGCTTGCTTCTGGAAAAGATTTTGAGTTCCAAAAATTAAAAGGAATGGGAAATGCTTTGCACGAAATACTTGTAAAAACTAGAAAGGTCAGAATATATGCCCCTGTAGGGGAGACTGAAGACTTACTTTCATACCTTCTTAGAAGAATATTAGAGAATGGTGCTAATACTTCATTTGTAAGCCAAATATCTAATCATAAAATTAGTAGTGAGAGTTTAGTAGAAAATTTATTTGATAAAGCCTCAAAGCTGCTTCAAGAAAATTTACCTATTATAAAACCAGCATTCATTTATCCACAAAGGGAAAATTCTATGGGATACGATTTAGGAAATAAAGTTAATATCGAAGAAATTAAAACACAAATTTTACCATATTTAGATAAGCAATATAAGGCGTCTTCTATTGTAAATGGTAAAGAGTTATTTGTCGCAAAAAATATCCAGGAAGCATTTAGACCTGGAAAACCAGCTGAAAAAATTGGTGAGATTAGCCATGCGACTGAAAGCGAAATGCGTGAAGCTGTCACAGTTTCGTATGATAATTTTTTTGAATGGTCTAATCTGCCTGTAACCGAACGTGCTGAAATTCTTCGCAGAATTGCCCAAACCTTGAATGCTAATAAATTTGAATTATATAGCTTACTTGTAAGAGAGGGTGGAAAATCTATTAATGATGCAATAGGTGAGGTTAGAGAAGCAATAGACTTCTGCCGCTATTATGCAGCTATGGCTGAATCGATCATGACCGAGAAAACATTACCAGGCCCAACAGGGGAATTAGATTTACTTTCAATGCATGGTAGAGGGGTTTTCTTATGTATTAGCCCTTGGAATTTCCCTCTAGCAATTTTTACCGGCCAAATTGTTGCGGCTTTAGTATCTGGCAATACAGTAGTTGCAAAACCAGCTAACCAAACTTCAATAATTGCAACTATAGTTGTTCAATTAATGCATAGGGCTGGCGTACCTAAAGGCGTATTAAACCTGGTCCTTGCCTCTGGTAGCCAAGTAGGTAAATATATTATAAGCGATGAGCGTATTAATGGTGTAGCTTTTACTGGATCAAATGAAACTGCTAAAAATATTAATCAACTTCTTGCTGCACGTGGCGGTGGAATACCCCCATTAATTGCTGAGACTGGTGGACAGAATGCGATGATCGTTGACAGTTCTGCGCTACTTGAGCAAGTAACGGACGATGTTATTGCTTCGGCATTTTACTCTGCTGGACAACGCTGCTCAGCCCTTAGAGTGTTATATGTTCAAGAAGAAATTTATGACCCTTTAATGGATTTAATATCAGGAGCATTAGATAATCTTAAGCTTGGCGATACTATTGACATAAGCGTAGATATTGGACCAGTAATTGATAAATCTTCCTTAGAAAATTTAAATCACCACATAACACAGATGAGTGATAGAGGTTTTAAAGTAATTGGTCATCATTCACATAAAGGCCATTTAAATGAGGGATATTTCTTCTATCCTCATATTTTACAAATTAATAGTATCAATGATATTGAAGACGAAAAATTTGGCCCTATTTTGCATGTTATAAAATATCGCGCTAAAGATTTGGATAAAGTTATCAATGAGATTAATGACTATGGATTTGGCTTAACATTTGGGGTGCATAGTAGAATTGAAGACCGTATTAAATATATAAGGTCAAAAATTAAAGTAGGAAATATTTATGTCAACCGTACAATGATTGGTGCTCAGGTTGAGTCTCATCCATTTGGCGGTGAGGGTAAATCAGGTACTGGTTTTAAAGCTGGTGGACCACATTATTTGCTAAGGTTTATGACTGAGAGAACTACTTCTATAAACTTAACTGCCATTGGCGGTAATATCGAACTCTTAAGTTCATAAGCACTTATTATAGTATACTGAGTTCGACGTAAGTATACCTGAGAGCGAGTTTTCCTAAGGAATCCATCTTTTGGATCCCGTATCAGCACTCAAGGCCTTATAAATAAGACCTTTCACTGGTTGCTTTGTTGCATGGATGTTATATTTGTCATCACGAGGCGCCGTAGCTTTGAGCGAAGGCGTCGTGGTGATCCAGGTTAAAACAGTCCTTATACTATCAAGCTCCGCTTGATTCTCAGGACTTGCCGCGCTCCAGCTTGCGCTTTCGCTCGCAATGACAAACTTGGGACACCCACCTGTTTTTTTACTGTTATTCGTCATGGCGAGAACTGGCGCAAGACAGTTCGTGGCCAACCAGGAAAATAAAGATCTATTTAACTGGATTGCCACGCTTCAGCTTTTGCTTTCGCTCGCAATAACAGCTTAGCGCAAATCCTTACGTTGAACTCATGTTATAATACTATATAATTTAGTTTATAGGATATTATTAGAATTGGAATAGAGAACATTTAAATGGAACAAATTGTAAGCATTTTCTCTGAGCTAAAAGAGGAATTTAATTCGAAGAAACTTCCTTTTTTAGATCTAGAAAAGATTGATCGTGAGCGAATAAAAACTTTGACGCTGCAAATTCAAAGCAAGTTTAAAACTCTGCTTATTGTAGGCACAGGGGCTTCTGTTATTAATACTAGAGCCCTTATCTCTTGCCTCACAACAATTGAATTTGATATAAGATATTTGGATAATCTTGACCCCGTAACCGCAAAAAACACTATAAAAGATTTAGATCAAACAAATACTGCAGTACTTGTAATTAGTAAATCTGGCAGTACTAATGAAACTATTGCTTTATTTAACTATCTTACAAATTCAGTAATCGGCTCAGACAATTTATTCATTATAACTGAGGATAAAGAAAGCGAGCTCTTCTCTTTAGGTAAAAAATTTAATGCTCAAGTAATAGAACATTCCAAAGAAATTGGTGGGCGTTTTGCTACTTTAACTGAAGTTGGAATTTTAGCAGCAAGCATTGCTGGATTAGATATTGATAAATTTGTAAGTCAAGCGCATGACAGTTTAAATCGATTATTCAATACGGATTCAGAATTATTAGAATATGTCGAGTGGATAATTAGTAATATTGAGCATAAAAGAAATTGCTTAATTATAATATATTATGGTGATCAACTTGCTGGGCTCTACGAATGGGTAAGGCAAATGTACGCTGAATCACTTGGTAAAAAAAACTTTGGTTTTACCCCTATCATGTCGCGTGGCACTATAGATCAGCATAGCCAGTTACAACTTTATCTTGATGGGCCTGATGACAAGTTTTACGAGCTAATTTCTCTGGATAACTCGACTATTCTGCATAATCCAGAAGAAGCGTCCTTAAATTCTTTATTCAACATTCATGCAAATAGTACTTATCAAGCATTGTTAGAGTGCAAAAGACCTGTGAAATTTTATGGAACTACAAAGCCTTATACTCATGTTACAAGCATCATTATTAAAACAATGCTTGCAATAATTATTATAGCTAAGCTTAAAAATATTGATCCTTTCGACCAACCAGCTGTAGAAATAGGGAAAAAATATATTAAAGCTCTTTCGTAACCTTACTACTATAAGTTATTTTAATCACTAATATTGGCAATTCATCCAAACTAAGCTAAGCTAAGTATAACTTATTAAATATATTATATGAAAGTCAGCAACATCCATGAGGCAAAAACTCATTTATCAGATTTAATACAACGTGCATATGAGGGAGAGGAAATAATAATTTGTAAAGCTGGAAAACCTATGGTTAAGCTTGTTAAATTTAATCCAACCGATCAACCTCGCCTACCTGGATATTGGCAGAATCAAATAAAAATAGCCGAAGATTTTGATGATTTACCTGATAATATGATTAAATATTATAGAGAAGAGTAAGGCGACTCTCAGTATTTCTTAGAAGAATAACATATACCAAATTCTACGATTACCAGAGAATGAAATCAAGAAGATGTATTTTAATTAAAAATTTAGGCCAAAGAATATCAAGCATTATTTCTAAAATATAACGCTATAAAGAGAATAGCTTCCGAAAACGCTTAGAATAATTGCTGATAAGTACTTTATTCGATATATCCATGTTTCTGGTAATTTATCTCTAATTTTTATTATTATACTTCCTAATAATAACCACCAAGTCATTGAACCAAGAAAAATACCTATTACCATTACTAATGATTCTATATAAGTAGTTGGACCAGAAGACAGGCTTGCAAATATTCCAATAAAACTTAAAATAGTCATAGGATTTGTAATTGTAAGAAAGCAAACCTCTAATATTAGTTTTATTAAACCTTTGCTCCTAGCATGAATAATATTAGCTTGTGGAGTATTATTTAATTCTTTGTAAGAGAGGTAGAGCAAAAATATTCCTCCTAAAGCTTTTATATATATTGCTTTATCAATTAGAAAAACAGAAACAGTTGAAATTCCTAAAGCTGCAATAACACCATACATACTATCAGCGATAGCTGCACCCAAACCTACTGTAATAGCTCCGATAAGACCATGTTCAAGTGTTTTACGTATACAAAGCATACCAATTGGGCCAACAGGCGCCGCTATAGCTATACCTATAAGCTAGGATTTTATAAGGTAAAATAGTATTGACATAGGAAATATTCTTGTATATTATATATCTATAAGGATAATATACTATATAACGCACTTATGTCAATACAAAATATTATGATCGATGAAATCGGTTTAAAGATTGCTACTGCTTTAATGAATGACGCTAATCTTACAAGCAGCCAGATAGGCGAATTGGTTGGGCTTTCCGCGTCAGCAGCGAATGAAAGAGTTAGAAAAATGAAAAGTGAGGGGGTCATTCGCAAAATAGTAGCACTTATCGATAGTGGTTTTATGCAAATGCAATTAGGGGCCTTTATTTTTGTTCTAGTGGAAGGGAATGAAAATAACGCACTTTTTCTTAAAAATGTTAAAGAACATGATAAAATTTTAGAATGTTACCATTTAACTGGAGAATATTCTTTCCTACTAAAAATACGCTGTAACGATACTAAGGAACTTGAATCTATTATTACTTCATTTTTAAAAGGTCAATTAGGCGTAACAAAGACTATGACTCAAATTATTCTTTCATCTCATAAAGAAAAGTGCTTAATTATTGATTAACCCTAATAGCAATATCCCCTTCCTAACCTGAGAAAAGCTTAAACCTAACCCTTAATAACAATAGTACCAGCAATTATATCTTGCGCACCTCTTGTACGCTTGTCAAAAGGCATTATAAATATATTAAATATAGCAAATATATATCCTAAATATCTTCGCATAAATTGTTGAGAAGTTGGAGTTTCATTAGTTTTTTCATCAATAATTTTAAGCTTAAGCAACGCTTTACCAGGAGTGTTACCCCATTTTAACCAACAGCCGCAATAACATAATCCTAATATTAAAAGGTTATTTATTAGAGATAAAAACATATAATTATTTAACAAACCCCACTCTATCGAGCCTAAACCATTATTATTATAAAGCGTAAGAAAATGTTGAACTACTGCATTATAATTATTCATATCAATATTTAATTTACTGAAATATTCTTGGAAACAGTAAGCAAAAATAAGCTTACCTATGAAGTTCATTAAAGGTAGTGTGAGAAGAGAAAAAACAGTCACATCTATCGTTGAAGCAAATATTCGGTTGATGAAGGTAGAATATATAATCTGTTTTTTCATATAAAATATCGATGATTTATTATTTTAATAATAATACGGAATAAGTTATCAAGTAGCTTTTATATTATTTTTAAACCTCTTTTTTTTTGCACTGTAACATTAACGTTATGCTTACTTATTAAAAAGCCTTAAGAGTTTATAATTTTCTATTTACTTATTTCAGTAATTAGGTATATTATTTCTATATATTAACAGTTTGTAAAGATGCGTCTTTTTATCCTTGCTTTCTTAAGTTTTACAATAGCTTTTATCCCATCATGCTTTGCGGCTCAGGAGTGTGTAGTTCTTTTGCATGGTTATGGAAGGTCAAGTAAATCAATGCGCTCTATCGAGTCTTTACTTGTGAGTCACAATTATAAAGTTATCAATATTGACTACCCCTCAAGGCAATTTAATCTTACCGATATTACTCACAAAAAGGTAAAACCCTTAATTGTAGAATGCTTAAACAAGGAAGAGAAAATACATTTCGTCGGCTATTCGATGGGTGGAGTTATAACTAAACATTTTATTGAGACCCACCAAGTGCCAAATCTTGGAAATGTAGTATTTATTGCCTCTCCTATAAAGGGCAGCGATATTTCAGCTAAACTATCGAAAAATTCTTTCTTTAGGCTAATATTTGGACCAGCAGCCGCAGATTTATCAACTGAGTCAGATTTTGTTAAAAGTTTAAAAGAAGAAATTTTTTATCCTCTAGGCATAATAACAGCAAGTATTAGCCATAATCCTTTAACATCATTATTCCTTTTGCCTGGCCCTAATGATGGCACTGTAACCCTTGCAAGTACACGTATAAAAGGCATAGCAGATCATATAATTATCAATGCAAATCATAATTCAATAATTAATTTAGAAGAGACACATAAACAAGTGCTAAGCTTCTTAAAGAATCGCAGTTTCAAAAAATAGAGAAATTCTTTGCTAGACAAGCAGTTAAATGTAAAATATTACTTATAGAATTTGCCAAATCCTTAAAGTATTATAATCTTGACTCTGTGAGTTACATAAACTCTACAGCTAAATAATTATATGATAAAGTAGATTATCTAGTAAAAAACAACTTTATCATATCTCATTTTTCAGCTAAATATCTCATGATAGAAGCGGTCTTAACTGGTAAATATATTGATAATTAGTCTACTGGCTTATTGTAGGAAGGATTGAAATCTAATTTCAAATATTCTATGACTTTGTCCTATAGTTTTAAACCTAAAATTAAAGTCATAGAATAATTTAAATATATATTATTAGTTGTAGTCTTAAAGGTCTCCTGCAATATCTCTTTCGGCGTCACTATTCAAATGAGTCTCATCTAATGCACCAGCCCCTTCCTCATTCTGACTATTGCCTAAAGGATCTTCTTGTATTTGAGACTCAACCTCGACCTCATTAGAGTAGTCTATAAAAATGTTAATTTTATCGACTTCTTCTACTGAGAAATTTTTTGGGAACATAATTGGTAATAATTCTTTTACTTGAATGAGGTAGTTAATCATATCATTAAATTTAGGCGTACCTACCATACCTTTTTCTAACAGAGGAATGTTCCCGTCTAATTCGTTATTAATTTTTTTGATAAATAAGTTTAATACATCTCCTCGACCAAGCAAAGTATCTGATTTCAGTCCTAAGAAACTCTCTGTGAATGGATGTTCACCTTTATCCTGAATCTTCCAATTTAATGAGAAAAAAGATATTTCATTTGCGCTTTTCTCAGAAGAGGCCTTTAAGAATTCAGGGTCATATAGTTCTACTACCAATCTTTCCAAATGGAATAAATTAAACTCTACATCTTTCATACAGCTGAGTGATTTAATCAAAAAGTTATATTCGGAAAGATTCTTTTGCTTGTCAAAGTTATAACTATTATCTTTTAAAGATTTTAAATCCTGTAAGTGTAAATTCTCATGAAATGCTTCTAATTCAGAATCTGATAAATTCATACCATAATTTTTAATATAGGTAAAAGCAAACTTTTTGAGAATGTCAAACCCATATATGCTTTTGATTAAGTATTCAGGAAATTTTTGTCCAACATTTATAACCTTGCTAAAAGCATCATAAATGTCGATAAGTTCGTTAAAGATAGCTAAACGTGCACCACCTTCTAATGCTTTTTTTATATCATTTAAAGGATTTTGAATGGTATTAAGATCAACTTTATGTGTTTTTAGAAATTCCTCTAAGCTATTAAGGGCTAAGTCAAACGCAGACCATTCAAATCTACAACTTGAATTTGCTTTCATTTCTGATAATGAGTACTCTAAAGGTGTGTTACCGCCTTTTGGGCGTAAGTGAATATCTGCGCCATGTTCGAGTAGAGTTTTTATTAATCCTAACTTAAGTTCAAATTTATTAATATCAATTGTATTACTTAGGCGTAGTGTATAAATTAAAGGGCTTGAACCATCTTTGATGTTTATATGATTTATATCGATATGAGTAGAAAGCTCTGTACTAGATCCTTCTTCAATTAAAACTTTAGCTACAGACGTATAACAGTTTTTTATAGCCAGAGTTAAAGCATTATGGCCAGTTTTTTCATTAACAAAGCTTAAATCTATTCCTTTTTCTATTAAAAATTTTATTATTTCAGGTTTAAGATTATCTTTTTGAATATCTATAGCCGACATTAAACTATTGTTACCAGTTTCTTCATTTATAAGATTAATATTATAGCCATTATTTAATAATATTTCTAATATATGTAAATGACCATTGCTAATGGCGTAATCAAATATTGTATTACCTTTTTTATCTTTATGATTTAAATTGGCGCCTTCTTGTAATAGTAATTCTACACTTGAAGCATAGCCCTTAGAAGCCGCTAAAAATAAAGGAGTTTGACCTTCGCCATTAGTAACATCCACTTTTGCACCCAGCTTAAATAATTTTGATAAAATTTGAGGTATAAATTCAGTGTTTATTTCAGGAAATCCAACAATATAATGCATTGCGGAATTTCCTTTATTATCGGCTAAATTAAAGTTTTCGACTTTTTCAATAAATAAATTAAAAATCTCCATCCAACTGTCGATAGCACCCGGCATATTAGTAAGATTAGCGTATTCTGTAAATTTAGAAACATGCTCTATGAATATTGATTGTCCATTTGGACCTATAGTATCAAGGTTAGCACCGCTCTCAATCAGAAATTCAATTAATTCTTTTTGGGCAGAGTCTTGGCAAATTTTTTTTGCATTGCATAAAATCTGACTCAAAAGAGAGCAATATATAGTTGGGTTTACTAAGTCTATTCCACTTTCTATAAAAAACTTAACAAAATCAATTCCATTCTCTGCAAGATAATATTTTATGGATTGATTTTTCATAAATTTTTCTTGTAAATTAAACCCTTGAGAATGAAGGAGTTTGACTTTATCAAGGTCTTTATTAAACATCGCGTCATCAAATTCAGCGTTAAGAGTTATTTCTCTCTCGCTTTCCTGAAGAGTTTTTGCTACCTCTTCAAAACCTTTATTTGAGGCTTCTTTTAATGCATCTAACCACTGCTGTTTATTTATAAGGTTTGTTCCAATATAATTTAGTAGAATTTTTACAGATTCATTTTTACCCATAGAGGAAGCGTATAATAATGATTTTCCTCTAGCCCAAAAGATGAAGTATTCTGAATGAAAATTTTTAATTACATAGTCTAATATTTCTGAATTATCCAAATCTATCAAAATGTTTAAAAAATTTATTCTCTCTGAAATTAATCGACTATTTATAAACTCTGCCCTCAGAATCTCAGGATTTAACGAGATATATTCTTTAATGTTAACAATGCTGTGATTTCCAATATATTGAAGAAATTTATCGTGTTTGTCTGGATTAGTACAATTATTAATTATGAAATCTTTGCCTTTATGATTAAACATATTTGCTCCTAAGGTGATTTATAGTATCGATATGGTTGATAATTATTAATATATTGTACACAATACTAAATAAATGTCAAGGACAGGGCTTGAAAAGTTAATATTTTAATTTGCATGTTAAGAATGCTATTGAACAGCTAGGTTTATCCTAACTTTAACTGTGCCAGGTTCAGCTATATCTTCAAATTTGATATTAGTGATTTTTTGAACTCCTTCTTGACTTAATGCATTTGAGAGTAATTTATCTAAATCATTTAAATTAAAAACTTGATTCAGTAAATCTTTATCATTCATAAAAAAATCTATCGACAAATAATAACCGTAAGCATCTTCATTTACATTTAATATGGCTTCTAGCAATTCAGAAAAGTATTTTGCAGAATCTTTGTCCTTGGCAAGTATCTCTTTGATATCAAAATTTAAGATATATAAGCTATTTTCTTTTAAAGTATCTACCAATTCTGGCGATTTATCACTAAATAAAATATCTAACTTACTCTTAAAATATTGTTTAGCTTTGATAAATTTTTGTTCTTCAGCAGAAAGCACTATCAGGGGCTCGCCGCTTAAGCTTTCGCCTCTAAAGCTGCGAAATATATCTTGCAGAGGAAAAACATTACTATTTAATGCTGCATTACTAGTAAGTAATATAAAAAATATTAGGATAAAAAGATTTAAAGAAACAAAAGTAAACTTAAGATTATTTGATCGCATAGGCGTTAATGCCTTTATTATGTTAATGGATCTTATATTACTATAAAATTAAACATTTTATAAGATTTATTACTTTTTAAGTATCTTATCAATGTCGTCCTGTGTTAAAGCATCCGCAGATGATTGCGGTCCATTTAGGAGATTTTTATCATCTAAAATATTACTTGGAGTAGTAATTTCACTTTGGATATCTATAATTTTTAAAAGAGCTTGCTTAATCTCCTCCTTTAATTCCAATATCAATTTATCAATTTTGCCCATCCTCTGATTTACTATATCTTGAAATTCACAAGAAGTGAAAATTTGTGCAGCAGAAATATTAATATTATTCTTTAAATTAGCATCTTGGATAGTATTTGATATATCTTGTATTGCTTGATTATATTTTAGAATATTTTCAGCTGATTTATGACAAGAATCATCTATTTCCTTCAGCTCTAGTTTCAGTGAATTTAAGGATTTTAGCGATGATATGTTAGTTATAAACTCTGTAGAAAGCTTCTGGCTTATTAGATCAATTAAATTTTTACTTAATAGTTGAATCTTTTCCTCTGGAATCGAGATTTCATTTAATAGTTTTTTGATAGTTTCTGTAAATTTTTCTTTCACTTAAAATCCTAACTTTAATTATTCAGTCTAAAAAAAGATTATCCTATTGGACCTAATACAGTTACTATTTTTTCTTTTAAAGTTTCGCTATTAAATGGCTTTACTATATAATTATTAACCCCAGCCTCTTTAGCAGCAAGTACATTTTCTGTTTTGCTCTCAGCCGTAACCATAATGAATGGTGTATCTTTTAAAGCTTCATCCGCTCGTACTTTTTTAAGGAAATCTATCCCACTTACTGGTTCCATATTCCAGTCAGAGATTATAAGATGGTATTTTTTAAGCTTTAATTTTTCAAAAGCCGTTAAAGCATCATTTTCTTCATCAATATTACTAAATCCTAATTGACTTAACAAACCTTTGATTATTTTGGTCATAGTTTTATGATCATCAACGACAAGGATATTAATATCTTTACTAACACTCATAAGTTTCCCTTTTTGGTATTTAACAATGATACGATACCAATAAAGAGTTAAGATTGCGTTAATTTCATTGTCAGATAAGGAGATTTAAGAAGAAATTATTTTATAAAGGAACAATTAAGAGAAAATTATACAGAAATATTTAGAGCGAATACATAAAATTGATAATTCTCAATATAAATATGCTCCGCTCTAAAGGAATAAAACTAAGCAGATTCCTTAATTAAAGATCTAATTAATGAATTTACTGCGCTTTGATGTTCAGGATTTCTAATTTTCATAAAATTCCTTGATACTTCAATACACATTCTTTGGTGCTGGGTTGACTCTGCTTCGTCATTAGCGCCATCTACACCTGTATAGAAATAATCAATTGGCTTACCTAGAGCAGTAGCAATAAGGGCAAGACGCCCTACCGATATTCTATTGATTCCTTTCTCATATTTTTGTAACTGTTGATGAGTTACGCCAATTTCGTCTGCAAGCTCTTGTCTTGATAAGCCTTTTGCAAGCCTTAGAGAGTAAACTTTTCCACCAATTACCTTATCAACCTGTCTGATAAAATCATTATGTTTCGCCATAATTACCTTCAATATTTATACTAATTTTATTTAATGTTGGTTTAATATAACATACCTACTAAATCTTTGCAATTAGAAATATGAAGTTTTTTTAACTTTGTTTTTAACTACTAAATTACTTTTCTTATAACTTATGAACTAAAAGTCTAAATCTGTATAGTGTTTTGGAGGGTTGAAACCTGGAATTCTATCCAGTAATAAGGGTCTAAAGCTAGGGCGAGACTTTATAAGTGAATACCAATATTTTAATGTATAATTTTGATCCCAAGGTATTTCGTTAAAAAAATCAAGTACTGATAAATGAGAAGCAGCAACAAAATCTGCAAGAGATAGATTAGGCAGAGCTATATATTCTCTCTCCTCAAGTAATTTATTGAAGTACTTTAAATGCTTAGTCAAGTTATCTTTAGCGTTACGCAGCAACTCTGAGCGAGGAGATCCAGCATTAACAAAAAGTCTTATCATTTTTTCATCAAGAATATATTTAGTTACTTCTCGATAGAATTTATTATTAAACCAAAAGATTATTCTTCTAACCTCTGCTTTCTCAATTGCTGAGAAATCCATGAAGTTAGGTTTATAAACCTCTGATAAATACTCGATTATAGGGTATATACCTGCTATTTTTTTTGTATCCTTTACCAAGACTGGTAATTCACCTGCAGGATTTAGCGATAGTAACTCTTTATTCCTTAGCCAATAATCTTCCCGGGTTAATGTAAATGCTAAATCTTTTTCTTTCAGCAGCACTCTAACTTGCCTTGAAAAAGGGCATAAAGGAAAATGATATAAGGTTTTCATTTAATATTTTATTTTGGCTTGAGTATAATAGATTAAGTATGTTTATAATATGAATTTATATTATTTATATAAAGAGATTAATATCCTTCCTCTATTTCTGTACGCAGATCTAGCCATGCTTCATGAATTTCTTCAAGAATTGACTGAGTCGCAGCATCTGGCGCATCATCAAATTCAGGTAATTCGATAATTAATTTATGAAGTTTTGATAATTTCAAGGCTGATACTTCAATATCTGCATAATTCTCTTCCAATGCTTCTACAATCTCTTCTATATCGCTCCACTGCATATATATACCCTATAATTATTATGTAAGTTTTAAAAATTACTTGTCATTATTGATCACTTGCAATTCTTGAGATAAGACTTCTCTAGCTTAAATAAATCGCATTTTCATGATTAATTAATACTATAAGGCTTATACAAGAATTTTCCAAATGTAGAAACTATTTTTCAAAAATATACGATAAAAGTTTTTATTTCTAGTGTTCTTTATGTTTTAAAAGAAGTTTTACTATAATATTCTCTTAAAATAATGAAAGAAAAAGCCCGCAAGATAACCTTGCGGGCCGAAAGAAAAGCTATGAACTAACTATAAATTAGAAGTTTACTCTAACTTTTACAGAACCTTGGTGAGATACGTACTTTGTTTTTAAGTCAGCATCATAACCAACACCATACTCCATATTTCCAGATTTAGCTGTTAAGCTTAAACCTACGTTGTATGAAGTAGCAGATTGTTTAGTACCTTTTACAGTAATGTCTTTTCCAAGACCATCAATTGTAAATGTATCTTTCATACCTTTATTTCTAAAGTCATGGTTAATAAACCCATGTGCCTCAGGTGTTATTTTCATATCACCACCAGCATCAATTTGGCTTGTGAAACGTAGACCTAAAGTACCTACTAACTTATCAAAGTTCTTCTTAGCATGAGTTTGATTAGAAGCACCTGCTCCTGTTTCTGTATAACCACCGCTTAAGAATTTACCGTATGTTAATCCTGCCATTGGTGTGATTACAAAAGACTCAGCAGCTTTATAGTTCATACCACCCATAACATTAACGCCATAATTCATAACGTCAAACTTACCAATAGCTGTACCGAAGTTTCTCTTGGTTCTAGCTTTAACATTTGTATTACCAAAGTTAACACCAGCCTGAACAAACTTATCATCGCCACAATCATACATGCCATATACGTTGAAAAGCATTGATTTACCTTCAAGCTTATCACCAGCTTTAGCATTTTTGAATTTAGCATTTGTATTAGCAAGAGATGCAGCAAAACCAACTACAGTTGCATCATTAGCATTCATATCAAAGCCTAATGTACCACCGTTAATATCAGCTTTGTAACCTGAACCATTGCCTTTAGTTTTCTCTGTTGCTTTTGCAAAGAAACCTTTCACCCATGCACCAAGAGCACTTCCAGCTTCACCAGCTGCTGCACCAGTATTTAGGCTTACAACACGGCTTGCAACTTCATTGCTAGCATGAGTTGTAACATCCATAGCAACATGGGTTGCAGTTGCTGTTACAGCATTAGTTGTGCTTGCATTTGGCGCAATTTTTTTAATTATTTGCGCTGCTTCTGTTGAATTTGCTGAATCATAAATAGCACCAATTTCAAGCTCTGCATTACCTGTTGCTCCTGCGGCAGCATCACCTAAATCTTTTGCTACTTGTAAATCTTGAGCAGTTACATTAGCTACAGACCTGATATCATCTTCAAATTTTAACATTTGGGTTGGTGTAACTTGGATTGTAAAGTCATCAGCGTTTTTTGCACTTGCATATTTGAAGAATCTACCATCTGCAGTTACCTCAGCAAATGTAGCAGCTGGCGCTACTCCACCTTCATAAACAACGAAACTAACACCATCTTTTACACCAGAGGCGCTAGAAATGTTCAATACAGCATTACTGAAATTATAAGCTTGTGTTGTATTAGCAGAGTTATCAATCTTACCGTTGTCTGAACCAGTTACAGCAATATCAACTACGGAATTAGCATTAAATATTGGAGCAGCAGCGAGAGTCTTAAGTGTTAAAGTATTTTTATTTAACTTTAAGGTAGTACCAGATAGATCTAAAGTTGTAGCTGCTGCACCAAACGTAACGTCAGTAGTAACGTTAACAATATTAGCACCAGTTGTAATATTTGTAGCATACATATCAGCGCCAACATTGATTATGTCATCGCCACTTGTACCTGCAAAAGTAATACTATCAAGAACAGTTCCTGTCTCACCAAGATCCTTAGAAATTGTACCACCACCAGCAAAAGTTACCATACCATCATTAGCAGTGTTTTTGACAAGCATATCGACTGTTGCACCATCACCAAGCGCTAAGGTTGCTGCATGAGCGCCAAAATTGAAAGTTGTACCAGACAGAATTCCTGCCACTGTTATAGTATTAGCACCCTCAACTGTAAATGTTTCTGTATAAACGTCTCCATTAAAAGTCGAATTAGCTGCAACACCAGCTTTAACTACTTCAAAAGCTGTACCAGAAGCACCAATATCACCTGTTACAGTATGTCCGCCAGCGCCTGAGAATACTAAAGTAGCTTTCTTATCTTCATATGTTGTAAAGTTAGTGTAAGCTTTAACAGCAGTAGCAAGATTATTGATTGTCAATGTTTCATTAGCACCTAAATAAACAGCCTTTAAAGCTTTTCCGTCTGCACCAATATCACCTGCTATTGTTTTTGAATCAGTAACAGCGATTGTACCAGTATTATTTGTAGCTGTTGTAACGGCAGCAGTTAAATTATCAGCAATTTTTAAAACTGCATCCGCATTAAATTTTACTGTTTCTGAATCAATGGTTCCAGTAACATATACTGTCTTACCAGCGCCATCTAAGGTAATAAGCTTGAAAGCAGCTGTTTCACCAATTTTACCTGTTACATTTGAATCTCCTTTAAATGTAAGGGTACCTTCGTTAGCTACACCAGTATTATCGATACCATTATTTGAAGCAGCTACATCAACCCCATCGTTAAATACAGCTATTGCATCAGCAGATAAATTTAAGTCTTTAGTAAATACTGCTTCAGTAAATGTTGTTGTTTTATCATCTGTTGATAATTCAACATATTCTAATTTAGCAGAATTCGTACCAATTTGTTTAGCTTCAAAATCGCCAGCAATTATAAGCTTACCTTTACCATCGGTACCTGTACCGTTTGTAAATGGAGCATATACTGTTGAACCATCATTAATAGTTAGAGTCTTATCTCCGAATTGCACAGCTTCAAGCCCTATTCCAGAGGTACCAATATTACCTTCAAAAGTAATATTATGAGAAATTTTAACAACGTTACTATTAGTAGCATTAGTAGCTTTAATGTCAGCCATTACTGTTGCAGCTGCTGTTAAGTCTAGAACACTGCTTACATGTTCTAAATTAATTGTTTGAGCATAAACAGTTGCGCCACCTAGAGCTAATGTACCTGCGCCTGCATTGTTAACTTCTTTAACACGTACAGCCGTTGAAGTACCAATAGCACTTGCTATTGTTGTTGTTGCAGCTGCAGCTGGGGTTGCTTCTACAATACCAAAACCATGATCTGCTGTAATAGCACCAGTTAAAGTTTGACCACTTGCTAGCACTAATACACCATCATTATCATTGAAAGTCACAGCTGCTGTAGCACCTGCATTAAGATTAACTGTACCAGCTGCTTGATAATCTAAAGTTGTTGTTGTAAGAGCACCAGAAAAGGTAGATGACCCTACAGCATCAACTGTTACAGAAGTAGCTGTTGTTACTGCGCTCTGGAAAGTAGTTTCACCGGCAGCATTAGCTAAGCTCAAAGTCTTAAATGCAGTACCACCACCAAGAATGCTTGCAAAAGTTACGTCTTCACCAGTAACTGTTACTGTACCGAATGCACCACCATTCGCGTTAATTGTACCAGTTAATGTTAAGTCATTAGCTGCAACTATTAACTCTGCAGTTGCATTTGATAATTTTGTTGCTGTAATTGTTGTTGCAGTATCATCTGTAAGAGTAACGCTACCAGCTACGTTTACATCCAACTCTGCTATAGTTCCAGTTAATGCTCCCAATGTAACGCCATCAGCTGAAACTTTAATTTTAGCTGCATATGCTCCACTATTATCAAATGCGACTCCTGTTTTAGCAGCTTTAAATTCAAATGTACTTGCTGATGTATAGGTAAGCGTTTCACTATTTGATACAGCACCTGTACTAAGACCAGTACCTGTACTATCAGAAGGATCGGCATTAATATTTTGATCAGCAAACGCTGAACCACTTGCTAACACCGCCACAGTAGAAGCTGTAGCAAGCATTGTCTTTAATAAACTTGGTTTTTTCGTCATAGCTTTTCTTTCCTTTTTTTAAATTTCACCATCCAAAAACCTGTAGAAATTGGGCGTCCAGAAATATAGATATCAAAATACCTTTCTTGGCTCTGGAAAAACCTTTCCATAACCCAATTTAATACAAGTCTAATATAAATATATTCCAAAGGGTTTTTCAACTCTTTTTTGAAAATAATTAGCAATTAACTAGTATTAATTATTTCTTTTATATCTTATGTGATAATAAAAACACAAATCATTACCCGTGGTTAAACATATATTACGTTTACCAACTTATGATGATAATTGAAGACATGTTTGTCTATCAGGAGATATTTTTATCTCGAGTTAATTCACTTCTGATTACTTACTTCAATGAATTTATAACGGGACTTATTTATTAATGTTTGTTAATTAGCTTGCTTTCTTTACAGAAAAATTGCTCAAATATTATGACTCATACTCGCAACTAGAAGTTGCTGTAGTTTTATTTTTGCTTAAGCCAAAAAATATGAATGACTGCCATTAATATTCATTTTGCTTATGAATTTTGGCATATAGTAGAAGACTTCTCTCATAAACTGCAATGCATTAAACCAAATATGTATTGGTGATGGATTTTTAGAAGACGAGGTGCCTACTTGTCTGTACATAAGGATTCGAGTAACGTATTATTGTTCAAAATTACCAATAGTAGTAGATTTATACAGGAAGTTTATTGTAGGGTTTGCTGTGGCAGATTATTCTAATCGTTGAAAATAAATTTGACTACTTGCTGATTTACTTGTTCTCAATAAATAGTTTGTTTAAGCTTATAAAATAAAACTTAAATATATTATTTAAATGAATGACACAAAAAATCTTTTTCAAAGCTCAAATAATCTCCAAGCTACAGAAATAGAAAGAGTAAAATCAGCGTTTAGGCAGGAACTAGATAAACTTATAGAAGCTCATAGGCGTTACAAAGAGCATGAAATGGCTAGAAAAATCATGAGCACAAGTGAGCTTTTAGAAGCTATAGAGCGAGCTGAAAAGGATAATAATCTGATAACAATAAAACAAGAGACTGGCTCTAACTTAGAGGTGCTTGGTGAAACCGGCAATATAGCTCAAGAAAATACTAATGAAGGCTAATTGATTTCACATCATACTCTAACTTCGCGTAGTGAAGCACATAGTTCAAGGAGCTTTTTGCGGTATTTTCCTTGTTTAAGGTAACCGCTGGAAAGCTTTAAATTATCCAACTCACGATTAGTAAATGGCAATCTCTTACAAAGCGCAATTAACTCCATATCGGTGGCAATATATCTTCTAGGGACATCTAGCGTTACTGCGCACTCTTCTCTAAAAGCGCTTAAATGCTGCATATTAACTAGAAATTCTGCGCCTCGCTCATGGAATTTCACCTTTTTCCAGGCATTGGCATAATTAATTTTATAATTACTTTCTTGAAGTAAATTAGCAATTGCTGTGTTATATTCTTTAATTTTGCCAAGTTCTTCTAACTTTGCCTTTAAATTCTTATATAAAGGAAATAAGTTTTCTACATCAGCTGCAGCATAGGCAATTTGTTCGCTTGAAATTGGCCGTATGCTCCAATCAGAAGTTTGATAAGTTTTATCGATTCTAATTTGGCAAACTTTCCAGCATAAATCTTCAAAGCTAATAGATTGTCCCATTCCACAAAAATTTGCTGCCAGCTGCGTATCAAATATATTTTTAGGGAGTTTGCCAAATTTATGCCAAAATATTTCTAAATCTTGCTGTGGTGCATGGAATATTTTTGTAATTTCCTTATTGCTTAAAATTTGTTCTACTTGAGTAAGGTTAAGGCCTGCTAAAATATCGATTAAATATACTTCTGCTTCGGTAGCCACTTGAATGAGGGATAGTTTGGCAAAATAAGTAGTACGCCTTTCGAACTCTGTATCTACAGCGATAAGACTTTGTTTACTTATAATGTCGCACGCTTGGTCTAATTTGTTTTGGTTATCTATAAGCAACATATTTTTTAATTGCTAAAACTACATTAATTTTATATATATAAGCTCATTAACTATACTAATAGTGCATATGAGTATACTATTAGTAGTATTTTATATCAATAATACACAATAATTGTGTATTTATACATATATAAGGCGGTATTCACAAATGCATAAATTTAGAACACATAATTGTAACGAGCTTAGAAAAGGCCATGTTGGCGAGAAAGTAAAGCTTTCAGGTTGGATCCATCGTAAAAGAGATCATGGTAATATCTTATTCATTGATGTTAGAGATCATTATGGAATTACACAGCTTGTTTTTGATGATAAAGACGAGGCTCTACGTGATAAGGCAAGCCATACAAGAGTTGAGAGCGTTGTAACAATAGTAGGTAAAGTCGTTGCTAGGTCAAAAGATACAGTAAACCAAAATATTGATACAGGTGATATAGAAGTTTTAGTGCAAGAATATAATATTGAGTCTGAAGCTGAGGTTCTACCGTTCCTGGTAAATACTGAGCAAGAAGCGCCAGAAGATTTAAGGCTTAAATATCGTTTCCTTGATCTTCGTCGCGAGCATTTACATAAGAATATTATTCTTCGCTCAAATGTTATTGCTGAAATTAGACGCTTAATGATTGAGCAAGGGTTTATGGAATTCCAAACGCCAATCTTAACAGCTAGCTCGCCAGAAGGTGCAAGAGATTTCTTAATCCCAAGCAGATTACATCCAGGAAAATTTTATGCATTGCCACAGTCGCCACAGCAATTTAAACAGTTATTGATGGTTTCAGGCTTTGATAAGTATTTCCAAATAGCACCATGCTTTAGAGACGAAGATGCAAGAGCAGATCGTTCTCCTGGCGAATTCTATCAGCTAGATGTTGAAATGTCTTATGTGACTGAAGAAGATGTGTTTTCAAGCATTGAGCCAGTAATGTATAATGTATTTAAGAAATTTTCTGATAAGAAAATAACCGATACTCCTTTCCCGAGGATTACACATCGCGATGCAATGCTTAAATATGGTTCAGATAAGCCTGATCTACGTAACCCTATTATTATATCAGATGTTACTGAGATTTTCCGTGATTCTGACTTTGCAATTTTTAGAGAAAATATTAGTAAAGGCTCAGTTGTCCGTGCAATACCTGCGCCAAATTGTGCTGCCCAACCTCGAAGCTTCTTTGATGAAATGCTTAAATTTGCTATATCAGAAGGTGCAGCAGGCCTTGGCTATATTGTTTTTGCTGAAGATGGCAGTGCTAAAGGGCCTATTGCTAAATTCTTAAGCGAAGAGAAATTAAAGCAGCTAAAAAAACAAGCCGGTCTTAAAGATGGTGATGCTGTATTCTTCTCATCAAATGCAAAAGAACCTGCAGCTAAACTTGCTGGGAAGGTAAGGGTTAAGCTTGGTCAAATGTTAGACTTGCTTGAGAAGGATTGTTACAAATTCTGCTGGATTGTTGACTTCCCATTATATGAGTGGAGCGAAGAGAAAAAAGCGCTTGATTTTTATCATAACCCATTCTCTATGCCAAAAGGTGGGCTTAGCGCATTAGAATCAGCTAAAACTACAGAAGAGCTTTTAGAAATTACAGCTCATCAATATGATATTGTTTGCAATGGTTATGAGCTTTCAAGCGGCGCCATAAGAAACCATAAGCCAGAGATAATGTATAAGGCATTTGAAATAGTTGGATATAACAATCAAGTGGTAGATGAGAGATTCGGCGGGATGATTAGAGCTTTCAAATTTGGGGCACCTCCGCATGGTGGTATAGCGCCAGGTATTGATAGAATCGTGATGCTTCTTGCTGACGCTCCTAATATTAGAGAAGTTATTACCTTCCCATTCAACCAACAAGCTGAAGATCTATTGATGAATGCGCCATCTCTTGTAGAGGATAAGCAAATGAAGGAACTAAATATCATGCATAGTCCTTCAGTCAAGAAAATGCTTGAGAGAAATCAGGCTTAACAATTTATTATAACTAATTAGAGACTTAAAATATGACAAAAAGATTCATACGATTTGCTGTTATCAGCATAATAATGGTTGTAAGTAATTTTTCATATGCTTGCGAACAACATACAGCTGCTCTTAAATCTAATTTAGAGAAAAATATTGCTGAATATAAAAAGACTCATACGCTTAATGCTATATATGCAATTGAACAGGATGATAAATTACTAGTAAACGGTGCAAGCGGTTATTTTGATATAGAAAATAAAAAGCCATTAAAGGTAAATAATAGAATGGCAATTGCATCTGGAACAAAGCAAATGACTGCAGCAGCAATCCTCAAACTGCAAGAGAGAGGCAAGCTTAATGTTAATGATGTTGTGTCTAAATATTTAACCAAGGATTCATATTATTTTGCTGGCGAGCTTCCTGAATGGGCAAATAAAGTAACTTTGCACCAACTTTTAACTCATACAAGTGGACTACCTGAATATATATTTTCTGTTAAACTTGATGTGGCAAAGCCGCATAAAGAGATCAATAAATCAATAGTTGACTATGCAAAAACTCAGCCTCTGAATTTTAATCCTGGTAAGCAGTTCCAATATTCTAATACTGGATATGTACTTCTTGGTTTAATTATTGAAGAACTATCTGGTAAAACTCTACGAGACTTCTTTAAAGATGAATTATTTAAGCCTCTAGGGATGAAGAATACTGAGCTTGCAACACTTAAAAAAGCTTTAGACTTCCAATTTGGCAAAATTAAAGATTTCCCAAAAAGATATAATGCTATTCCTACCAACGATCAGCCTAAATTCATTCCTGTTGATAATAGTTTAATTCTAGCGCCATTCTCTGACGGTGGTGTTATTTCTAATTTAGATGATCTTAATACTTGGAACCATGCGCTTCATAATGGCAAGGTTATATCTGCAGAGTCTTATAAATTAATGACAACGCCTTATGCAAAAACGCCTTCACTTCAAGGTTATGATTCTCACATAGGTTACGGTATTTTTGTTGTTAAGCCACATAATGGTGACACATTTTATTTACATGGTGGTAATGCAATTGGTATTAGAGGAGAATATATTTATATTCCTGCTAAAAAACTGGCGCTCAGTATTATAAGTAATATATATGTATATGAGCCAAAGGAGTTAAAAGGGAAAATAGATTATAATCTCCCTGTTAATCAAATTGATATAAGATATTTTATGGAAATGTTACTTAAGACCATCCATAGTTAAGATATATATCTAAAACCTCTCGAATTTAACTTTTCAATGCAGTCCCTGTTTAGGCAGGGATTGCAAAGCTTCGCTCAACATTTATGATAAAAATAAAATATTTTGTTTCACAGCTAAGTAGTTAAATTTATCTCTTATTTTATATTGTAATTATTGTACAACCTCAGCTATCTTGAATACATATTTCAGCTCATGACTCAATCTCAGCTTCTCCTGAGAGCTTTACTATATCGCTTAAAGGATTTAATTCATTTTTATCACTAGTTATATCAGGTAGCTCTTCCTTGCCTAGACTAGGCTGTAACAAATCCTGCTTAGAAATAAGGCTTTTATACTCGTCCCTTTGTTGAGCCTTATTTATCTCCTCGGGGGCAAGAATTGCTTTAGCCATTAACTCAATTGCTTCTGCTTGGGCATAATATCCATAGATTTTATACATTCCTATATGGGAGGTATTTTCCTTAATCCAGTCTTTTGCAGTACGACCTGAATTATCAGTGATAGTCGTATCAGCTCCATCTTCTTCAAGAAATTTATACAACTCTATATTATACTTATGCGCGGCTATATGTAGAACTGTTTTCCCGCTAAAAATACTTTTGTAATTTATATCCGAGAATGGCAATAAAGCCTTTGCAACTTCAGGAAGTCCGTTTTTGACAGCAAGCATAAGATAAGACTCACCGACATATTTATATTCTTTTAAATGAGCCCTATCGTAAATCTTGATAAGCTTCAAAGCTTCTTCAGTATTTTTATTTTTATTACTCCCCATAAACTCTTCGAGGTGCCTATAATTTATCAATTTACAAAGATCGGTTAAATCTTCATGTGCGTCAGGGGTTATAAACTTAATATTATCTGCAGCTTCCAACTCTAGCTTTTCGCTTAAAGGTTTTAATTCAAGCATAGCAGCATCTTTCGCTGGAAGGGTTTTTTGGTTATTTTTCTTCTTTTTGGGCATAGTTCTATCCTTAATTTAATTATTGTTCCTTTAGAGAAGCTTGAGGTTCTTCGATATAGTGTTATACACAATAAAGAAAAACTATATGGCCTAATAGGCTATATTTCAAGTCGAGAATAATGGATAAATATAAAACTTATGATTGGAAAGCCACGAAACAAGGAAGGACTAAAGAAACCTGTAAAGAAAAATTAGCCTAACCATTGACGCTTAATATTAAATATGATTTTAATTCAATAAGGTAAAAAAATGAATTAAAATCATGCAAGGACAAAACTCTAAACAAGATGAAAGCGAAATTAAAGATTTACTAGATAAAATTAGTGATTGTGATTATGGAATCGCACATGCCCCACAACGTCCTAGTTTTTATAATTCAAAAGCAAAAGCTCTTGTAAAATTATACAAATTAATAAACGACAAAAAATATATTGAAGAAGCGCTAACATGTCATAGTAAAGCAGTAGAGCTCGCGCCCTATGACCGACTTTATTTAGCAGAAAGAAGTAAATTATATACAGAAATTGGCGAAGTAAATCTTGCGATTAAAGATCTGGTAGAGATAATAAAATTACCTAAAAGCAACGATTTTATAAAAGATACAGCTGTTAAATATATTTTTGATGATATTATGGCGATTGATATTATCAAAAGCACTATAAAAAGATTGGTTGAAGCAGGAGAGATAGAAAATATATTTGAGGAACTCGCAATTACTTCCTCTAAAGTTACTTCCCCAAATCTTGTAGAAAGAATAGAAGATAATGGTAAAAGGCTTGATGAGCAAGTTAAAAGCCTTCATGAGCTAAATAAGCAAATTGCTGATTTAACGGGAATGGTTATAAAGCTATGTACTAACCAGAGTAATCTAGAAATACAAAACCATACTCTATTAAATAAACTAGACGAAGAAACAGATGTTACAGGGGTAGTAACTTCTGTCGAAGATAATAATTTTTGAATTAATTAAGATAATAGCTTAATCTGGGGTTGGCTATAGAGCCACCTCAAATTTGGCTCCACTTCAAGATTTAATACGCCAGCCTTTACGGAATAAGCAATCAAGCAGGAAGAATAGCGCTATATTAATGAATATTAGGTAACCTACTCCAAATTCTATATTACTATCTGCATGGTTAGTGAGCGAATATCTAAACCCATCAATCATATAAAAGAAGGGGTTAAATTGATTAATCGCTTTTAAAAATGCAGGAAGCCTTTCAACTGAATAAAATGTTCCTGATAAAAACGATAATGGAGTAATAATATAGCTAGTAATTGCCGCACTTTGATCAAAGCTATTTGCAGCAATACCTGAGAAAATACCAAGTTGAGCAAGAAGTAAGCATGAAAAGACTGAATAAAATACTAACAACCCTGCATGGTGCACGCTATATTCAATAAAAAACGAGAATGAAAAAGCTACTATAATACCTGTCAATAACGCTCGTGTTAACGCGCCTAAAGAATAAGCAATGATAATTTCCTTTGAAGAAAGTGGCGGCGTTAAAATATCAATTATATAACCTATAACTTTACTCATGATAAGAGACGATGATGTGTTAGCAAAGGCATTTTGCACCATAGTCATGATGATTAAGCCATAGCCCATAAATTGTTTAAATTCTACACCATTAATATCAGATTTAACATCGCCAAGCGCTAACACAAAAATTGCTAGAAATATCATTGAAGTTACGGCTGGGGCAATTAATGTTTGATGATAAACTTTTAAAAATCTCCTTACCTCGCGTATATATAAGGTATAAGCCCCAAGCCAGTTAATATTAGCTGTATTATTACTCATAAGTAAAACTCTTGTTTCTTAAAAAAGTTATGTAGTTTATTAAGAAAGTATGTTATATATATATTCCATTTTTAGCAAGTCAAAACACAATAGTTTTGGCATAACCCTACCTATCGCTGATGATTGTGGCGTCGCCTAGGTGCTCGAATCCTCACGTACGACAAGTACGCTCCGGTTCTGCACTCCCTATACTCCTAACACTCAGCAAGCGATAGCGGGTTATACCAAAATTTCTATATAATTAAAGTTATTGAATTTAGGTTAGTTATAATGAAGAAATTACATATTAAAACCTACGGCTGCCAAATGAATGTATATGATTCATTAAGAATGCAAGATGTTCTAGCGCCATTTGGTTTCCAGCCGACAGAAAATATGGATGATGCTGATATGATTATCCTTAATACTTGTCATATTAGGGAAAAGGCTGCAGAAAAAGTCTATTCAGAACTTGGCCGCATTAGAAATTTAAGTGACGCTCGCCAAAAGGCTGGTTTTAACAAAACTATTATTGCTGTTGCAGGCTGCGTTAGCCAAGCTGAGGGTGATGAAATATTCAAAAGAGCTCCTTATGTTGATATAGTAGTTGGCCCACAATCCTATCACACATTGCCAGAGTTACTTGCAAAACTTGCAAGAAAAGAAAAACACTTAATAGAGCTTGATTTTGTTGAAGAAGCAAAATTTGATAAATTACCAGAATCATTAAGCCCGCAAGGTGCTTCTGCTTTTATTTCTATACAAGAAGGTTGTGATAAATTCTGTACTTTCTGCGTTGTGCCCTATACACGAGGTGCTGAATTTTCTCGTCCATTTGAGAAAATATACCGCGAAGCATTACTAGTTGCGTCACAAGGCGCCAGAGAAATTAATCTGCTTGGACAAAATGTGAATGCTTATCATGGGTTAAATAATGAAGGGAAAGTCCTAAGTCTTGCTGACTTAATTCGTCATATTGCAAAAATCGATGGAATTGAGCGTATAAGATATACAACCTCTCACCCAAGAGATATGACTGATGAGCTAATAGAGTTGCATGGCAGCGAGCCAAAGCTTATGCCATATTTGCATCTTCCTATCCAATCAGGGTCAAATTCAATTTTGAAGGCAATGAACCGCAAACATACAAGAGAAGAATATTTTACTATAATTGATAAGCTTAAAGCTGCTCGTCCTGATATTGTGATGTCTTCAGATATTATAGTTGGCTTCCCTGGTGAGAGTGATAAAGATTTTGAAGATACACTTGATTTAGTGAAGCGTGTAAGATATGGTCAATGCTATTCTTTCAAATATAGTCCTCGCCCTGGAACACCTGCTGCTGTTAAAGAGCAAGTACCAGAGCATATAAAGGATGAAAGGCTTAAGATTCTGCAAGATGAGTTAAGCAAACAACAGTTTGAATGTAATCAAGCAAGCATAGGTCAAATTTTACCTGTATTATTTGAAAAAGATGGTAAATATGAAGGGCATATAGTTGGTAAAACTCCTTATATGCAATCTGTATATATTGAAGGAAGCAAAGATTTAATTGGTAGAATTTTTAACGTAAAAATCGAACAAGCCTTTGCAACAAGCTTAACTGGTACTTTACTTGATGAGGTTACACCAAGGGTTAAAGAAAGGCTTGCAAGTTAATAAAACTCGTTGAGATAGAGGAAGTTTATGATGTTTAGAAGCGTCAGTTTATTATTAAAAGCTATTTTTTTAAGTATAGCATTTGCGTTTCTTAGCGCTTCTTACATTATTTATTACTATTCTCGCGATTTACCAGATTATAATCAGTTAGCAAATTATCACCCTCCTGCACTTACTCGTGTATACTCAGCCGATGGTAAATTAATTGAGGAATACGCAAAAGAACGCCGGATATTTGTGCCAATTAGTTCCATTCCAAGGTCGCTTATTGAGGCTTTCATCGCTGCAGAAGATAAGAACTTCTATGAACATCCTGGTGTCGATATAGTCGGGATTGTTAGAGCTGCAACTTCCAATGTTGCAAACGTAATCCAACGCAAGCGCATGGAAGGAGCATCAACAATAACTCAGCAAGTAGTTAAAAATTTCCTTCTCACTTCAGAACAATCATTAGCAAGAAAAGTAAAAGAAGCAATTCTCTCATATATGGTCTCAAGGGTATTTACTAAAGATCAAATTCTTGAACTTTATTTGAACCAAATTTATCTTGGAAAACATTCATATGGGGTTGCGACTGCTGCCCAAAGCTATTTCAATAAATCAGTTGAAGAATTAAATTTAGAAGAATCGGCCTTCCTTGCAGGACTTCCAAAAGCCCCATCAGCCTTTAACCCTGAACGCAACTATAAGCGCGCTAAACAAAGACGAGATTACGTGCTTATCCGTATGTATGAAGATGGCTATATTAGCAAACAAGCAATGCATGATACTCTAAATACTCCAATTACTTTAAAGAAAAGAGACCAATCAGATATTACTGCTGCTCCTTATTATGCAGAGCAAGTGCGTAAAGAAGTTGTACAAATGTTTGGTAGCGATTTACTATATTCAGGGGGCTTAACTATTATAACATCTCTTAATACTAATTACCAAAAATATGCTGAACATGCGCTACGTGATGGCTTGCGTAACTTTGATAAAAAGCGCGGGTATAGAGCACCTATTGCCAATATCCAGCTTGAAAAATGGGCTGATAATTTAAAACTTATTCAAGAGCCAGAGGGCTTGCTTGAATATAAACTAGCTGTTGTACTTGAAGTAAAAGACGAAAAGGCTAAAATTGGCTTAAAAGATGGCTCTACGGCTTATATACCTCTTGAAGAAATGAAATGGGCACGCTATTCATTAACCTCAGCAAAAACTATTCTTAAAGTTGGTGATGTAATAGTTGTTGAGGAATTAAAAGCTGGGCGCGTATATGCTCTTAGACAAATTCCAGACGTTAATGGCGCAATGATTGCAATGGAACCTAAAACTGGTAGAGTCCTTGCTATGGTTGGTGGATACGATTTCAAAAACAGTCAATTTGACCGTGGCACTCAAGCACAAAGGCAACCTGGTTCAACTGCTAAGCCATTTGTATATCTTGCAGCTCTTGAAAGCGGTTTATCCCCTACTACAATTTTTAATGATGGACCTATTGAGTTAAGTCAAGGACCTGGAATGCCTACATGGCGCCCAAAAAACTATAAGGGAGATTTCCTCGGTCTAATTACGATGCGCGAGGGCTTAGAAAAATCTAGGAATCTTGTAACTATTAGAGTCGCACAACAAGTTGGTATTAATAAGGTTGCAGAAGTAATAAAGCGCTTCGGTATTAATAATAACCCACCAAGATATTATTCTATGGTACTTGGTGCAGTTGAGACTACCTTAGATAAGTTAACTAATGCCTATTCTATACTTGCAAATGGTGGCAAAGAAATAAGCCCTCACTATATTGAAGTCATTAAAGATAGAAATGGTAAAGTAATATATAAGCGAGATTTAAGAGATTGTGATGAATGCGCCAATTACAGCTCAGATGATTCTATGCCGCCAGATCCTCAAGATTTACCACATAAAATGATTACAGATCCAGCAACTGCTTATCAAATGTGCTCACTCCTAAATGGCGCTGTACAACGAGGAACTGGGCAAGCAGCTAAAAAGCTGAGCCCTAATTTAGGCGGTAAAACTGGTACAACTAATGAAAGTAAAGATGCTTTCTTTATTGGCGTTTCACCTGATATGGTAGTAGGAACATTTGTTGGTTATGATACTCCAAGAACAATGGGGAAATTTGCAACCGGCGCTACCATCTCCCTACCTATATTTATTAATTTTATGGGTGAAATTTTAAAAACACGTGAGTTATCGCCTTTCCCAGTTCCAGAAGGCATAAACTTAATTAAGATAGATCCAAAAACTGGTGCGCCTTCTGAAAGCCCTAATGCTATTATAGAAGCTTTTAAAACAGGGACAGAGCCATCACCCATTTATAGAGCTCCTTCCACTCCTGGAGAAGATACTGCGCAACCAGCACCAGCAGAGGCACCTGGCGAAATTTATTAATTCTCAAGGCTAGGTTTTGAATATAAAGTAATTGAATTTTGCAGGAACTTTAAGATCTAAATATAAAATTGGGAAAGGAATTTTGCAAATTGTTAGAGCCAAATAATTCCGGCTCTAACAAAAAAGACGCATTAGTCTTTAATTCTTTCCATAGAAACAACATAGTGTGTTGGGAATTTTTTATAAGCTCCACTTACTGCATCTACTAAGAAACCAGGCCAGAATATTATATTTACCAAGGTTGTTTTATTAAAGCTATCACCTACAGCTGTATTTAACTGCTTGTAACCAGGTTTTTTACAATTTACTTGGACTGAACCACTGCTTCTGCTTACTTTAACAACCCCTGGATTAGATTGGACAACATGCATTTCGCCGTAACCATCTGTTACTACGCAGCTTACACCTTCTAAAATATCATGATCATTTGCTTCAATTACCTTAACATTTATCGCTTGGTCACTTCCAGAAAAAACTGTTGCACAACCTTGTGTTATTAATAATGCTGCAAATAATGGGATTAACTTTTTTATTTTCATAAAAACCTTTTACTATATTTATTTAAAATTATATTAGTTAGTATTTTTATATTATTATTTTAAAAATACATTACCTTTATAACGGATAATTATTAAGAAGTCAACATAAAATTAACCTTTTTAATTATTTTTGTAATATTAGACTTCTTTCCATTTACTAGCAGGATGCATTTCTTCAAGTACTTGCTTTAATTTTTCTGACTGTACATGAGTATAAATTTGCGTTGTACTTATATCTGCATGCCCTAGTAATTCTTGGATTGAGCGAAGATCAGCGCCACCTGCGAGTAAATGACTTGCAAAACTATGGCGGAGTATATGCGGGGAGACTTTCTCAGGCGTAAGGCCAGCATTTATAGCAGAATTTTTAAGTAATATAGCGAAATTCTGCCGTGTCATATAACCCTCTTTAGCATATGAAGGAAATAAAAATAACTCACTTTTAGAGTTACTTATAAATATAGACCTTATTGGCAAGTATTTTTTAAGCGCTTGTATTGCTGTTTCATTGATAATTATAAGCCGTTCTTTACCACCTTTACCTTTAATGCAGAAATATGGCTTAATTTCACCTTCAAAAAATATAGGCTTTATACCTTTGTTTAATAACTTCTCTTCATTTAAGCCTATCTTCTCAATTTGCAAATCAGTTATTCTTATGCTTACAAGTTCTGATACTCTAAGCCCTGCAGCATAAAGCAACTTAATCATCGCATCAAGCCTAATACCTTCAGGGCTTTTATCATTTTCTGTATATGAAATTAATTTCTCAATCTCTTCGTAAGATAAGATATCAGGTAAATTTGAAGAATATTTAGGCGTGTCAATTAGTCTTGCTGGGTTATTTGCAATAATATGCTCTTGAATGAGAAAGTCAAAGAAGGCTCTAAGCGAGGAAATTTTCCTAGAAATTGTACGAGGAGATATGTTACTCAGGCTAAGATGCTGAATAAATTCTCTTACATTTTTATCCGTCGAGCCGGAAATTTCATAAGATGAGCGCGATAAGAAAACTTGAAATTCTTTTATGTCTTGTACGTAAGCAGAAACAGTATTTTTGGCAATAGCTCTCTCAGCTATCATCATTTCAACAAATTGCTCAAGATATTGCATGAAATTATTATTTTGGAGGCCAGAGCCGGAATCGAACCGGCGCATAGCGGATTTGCAGTCCGCGGCATTACCACTTTGCTACCTAGCCATTAAATCCTATAGTCAACTTAACCTAAAATATAATATTATTTTCATATTTGAAAGTATTAATATATATAGTAAGGTTTCTTTAAGTTAAATATTTATAAGCATTTTTATATGAAAAAGCAATGATTATCTTAGCAATATTATTAGCCCTAGTATTGTAAACTAAAAATTAACCATTATATATTAATATAAATTAGAGCGCTATATGCTATATTGATCTTTATTTTATGGATATGCACTTGAATTTTAAAGTGTTAGTGGTTATTTTACAATACATAACTTACTTTCAGTTAACCAATTTGTCACTTTATGTTGATTGATTAAAATTAATCGCTAAAGTATTATATATAAAATTATGAACTTACTTATGAAAAACAAATTAATTACATTTTTTATTACTGCGCTTGCTAGTACTTCAGCCCTTGCAATGGATTTAAATGAAGCCCTCACACATGCTTATAAAAATAATCCTGCGCTTAAGCTTAAGCGAGAAGAATATTTAAGATCGATTGAGCAATATCCACAAGCTCTTTCAGAATTTATGCCAAGAGTTAATGGCCAGCTGAAATATAGCAAAAATCATAGTAAAGATACTGATCCTTTAAGTTATCGCACAGATGCTCCACAAAAGGCTAATGGCAGAGGTATAGATAAATCAGTTAGCGTATCACAGCCTTTGTTCAATGGCGGTGGGTCTGTTGCAGGCTTGCAAGCTGCAAAATTAGCTTACCTTGCAGCAAAAAGTCAATTAGAACTTGATGAGCAAGAAATTTTAAGCAAGGCTATTGATAGCTATCTTACCTATATTCAAGCTCAAGAAAATTATGATGTTGCTGATAAAAGTGTGAAAGCATTTTTAAAGCAATATGAAGCAACACAACAAAAATATAAACTAGGTGAATCTACTAAAACTGAAGTTGCACAAGCTAAAGCGGCTCTTGCCCAGGCAAAATCTGGAAAAGCAGTAGCTTTTGCAAGACTTCAAGCACAAAAAGCTGATTTCAAAAGAAATATAGGTGTTGAACCGGTAAACGTGAAGCTTCCTTCGCTACCTAGCAACTTACCATCAAACTTTGACACACTTTTAAGTCAGTCTAAATCTACTCATCCATACATTAACGCTGCAAAATATAATGTTGAAGCAAGTAAATATTCTACCTACAAATCAAAAAGCCAACTTTTACCATCTGCTGATTTAGGCTTATCAGTAAGCGATAGCGCAAATAAATATAAAACTAAGGGTAGTTCTACCACTCGTCATAAAGATAGTGTTAGTAAAGGTGGTGCTATTACTATACATATTCCTATACTTGCAAAAGGTGGCGCTGAATATTCACAAATTCGTGAACAGAAAAGTAAAGCTAGATCTGCTGCTTTATCCCTTGAGAGCGTAATAGATACTATTGTTACTGAATGTATCTCTACTTGGGAGAACCATATTGCTGCTAAGGAAAAAATAAATCTTGTTAAAGACCAAATAGATGCTGCTACACTTGCGCTTGAAGGCGTGAAACAAGAAGAAGCTTTAGGTAATAGAACTGTGCTTGATGTTTTAAATGCACAGAACGAACTTTATAAAGCACAAATTTCTAGTATTGAAGCAAAAAAAGATCACATTTTAATAGCTTATAAGCTACAATCACTTTTAGGTAATCTTACTGCTCAAGCTATGAAATTAAAAGTTGATCAATTTAACGCTGAGCAAGAATTTAATAAGATTAAATATAAACTCATTGGCTACTAGAAGCTTAAAAAATTATGAAAGCTCAAGAACAAACAAAACCTGAAAATAACCCCTCAATGGATGAAATATTACAATCCATTAGGGGGGTTATTAATGAGGACCCTACCGAAGAGCAGAAAGCTCAAGCAAATAAAGCTGAAGGGAACAAGGATAATGATGATGTTCTTGAGCTTACTGAAGTTGCAGAAGCGCAAAGCACGTCAGCTCCTGCTGCTACTGAAATTGCAAAGGAAATACCGCCACAGAACGCAGCTCCGGCAGCAAATATTGCACCTACAGCCGCGACAACAGCTGTAGCAGAGCCACTTAAGGAAACTACAATGCAACAACCAGCTCAGCCTGATACGGCAACAACACAAGTGCAACAAAATCAAGTCGCACCAAGCCCTATTGAACCAGCTAAAAGTGAAATACCAGCAGCAGCTCCGGTAGCGACACCTGCTGTCACATCTTCGGCTCCAAGCGCACCCACAGAAGCTGTGGCGCCTGCAGCAGTAACAACAACTACAGCACAACCACCCGCACCTACAGCTAGTGCTGAAGCGGTTAAAAATGAGACTCTCGTCGTAACAGCTCCAGTAACAGACAACGCAGCAAATGCTGCAACTACTACTACAGAAGATATGGAAGCTAAACAAAAGAGTCATTTAGTTTCTGATAAAGTTGCAAATGAGGCTACAAGCGCTATTAAAGAACTTATGACAAAAGCTTTTAAACCACATACTGATGGTTTAAAATTTCGTACAGGTTCGACAGTAGAAGAATTAGTAGTAGAAGCTATAAGACCATATTTAAGCCAATGGCTTGATGAGAATCTCCCTTCAATAGTAAAAAGTTTAGTAGAAAAAGAGATAAAAAAATTAATGCCTAATGATGATTAATGAGATTAAATGCTTAAGCAAATTTGGGTTGTTTTAATAATATTCTCTATTATCTGTTCTTCTACTGCAGAAGATACTCCTCTCCCTGCATTACCAAATATTTCGCAAGATCCTAAACAAACAGCTCCAGCTTCACCTTCAATGTTGGATAAAATTAAAAGCTACATTTGGCCAAGCAAAAAAAATGAGCCTATTGTCAAAGAAGAAATTATAGAACCTAGTAAAAATATTTCAGATAGTACAAGTGGAATAAATCTAATTGCACCTGCGCAAGAAACTTTACACACTCCTGATTCCTCTAAAGAGTTAACGTTGGATAAGCCGCAAACTGAAGATACTAAAGTTCCTTCAGAGCCAGAAAATAAAATTACTGATAATCCTACTAAGCAGGAACCTATTTCACCGCAGGAGGTTAAACAAACAGCTCCAGCTTCACCTTCAATGCTAGATAAAATTAAAAGCTACATTTGGCCAAGCAAAAAAAATGAGCCTAAAAATGAGCCTATTGTTAAAGAAGAAATTTTAGAACCTAGTAAGGATATTCCTAATATAGAGGATAATACTGATCTAGCGAAACCTGAGAGTGAGGCTTTACCTCACCAAGATAAAGATATAAAATTGGACACGCCAGAAACAGAACTAATTAAAACACCTTTACCGCCAGAAGATAAAATTACGAATACCCCTACTACGCAGGAACCTATTTCTCCACAAGCATTAGAGAATTATAAGCCAGCAGAGACAGAAGCAACTCCAATAGAAGGCATGCAAAAAAAGGATAGCTTACCTCAAAATCCTCCAAGTGATCCTTTAAATATTTCAGATAAAGATTTTGATTTAGATAAGTTTCAAAATCCCCCAGGCCAACCTACTCCAGCTATTATACCTGAATCAATTTTACCTTTAGCAGCCCCTACTGCACCTGCAACAGAGACAGGGAATATACAACCTGCCCCCGTAGTGAATATAACTCAAACTCCTGCTCCTGCTGCAGAACTACAAACTGCACCAAAAGCAAATGAAAATTTACCTGTAGCAGGCCCATTAAATGCAGAGCCAACAAGCAATATTCCTGCTCCCCCTATAGTAGCACCAATTGAGCTTCCTAAGGATTTAGCACCTATACCGGAACAAAATTCTGAAACTACGCCTAATGGAATTGCACCAGCTCAGCCACAAAGAGAAACTACTATTCCTGTTGCACCAGCTATTCCTAATAATCCACCTATAGAACCTGTTCCAGCTACCACCAATGAGAGCAAAGCTGAGGAAGCTCCTAAAAGCTCTAATATAAATGATAAGAAGGATATATCCCTAAGCCCTATTGTAAATCAACCACCTGAAGGAAGTTTGAATAATCCTTCATTAAATATTTCAGAGTCCAATATTATACCGACTCCAATTGATATAATAAGGGATAAAGAATTTAAAGGAACGATGATCCAAAGAAATGAGGATTTACCTCAGACACCTATAAAATTAGAGAAAGAAACAATAAAATCACTCAAGCCTAAAGAAGAGGCTAAGCATAAACCCGAACCAAAAACCTTACCTGCCTCACCTGAAGATATTGAAGTTGATAAATTTGTTGAAAACGAACTTATTATGCTACAGCTAAAGGAGGATGAGGATGTTGTACTTGGCAGTTTAACTGAGAATGCAAAAAATGATCTAATGGATTTTAACTCTTACGTAGAATTATTTTGGAAAAATATTTCTTTAGAAAAAGGGTTGAATAAAAAGCAAAAAATTGATAAATTTTTGAAAGACTATGATGACAAGTTTTATGGATATGGTATCCTAACGTTTATAAAGCCTGAAGAATATAATAATACAGGTAGTGAAATACCTTTATACGAGAATGATTTACGACAAGCGGCAATAAATGCAGCAACAAGCGGTGACCTTGATTCATTACGTGTCTGGATTGATAACTATCCACTATTGAATATTTATGATGACGAAGGTAATAATCTACTTGCTATAGCAGTTTTAAATGGTCATGGAAAGATAGTAAAATATTTACTTGAGAAAGGTATTGAATATCGTAATAAGAATAATAATAATGAGAATGCTTTAGATATTGCACTAGCTAGAGGTAATAATTTTATTATAAAATTATTACGAAGTGCTGAAAAACTGACTCCCCCTCAGAGTAAAGAGACCATTTCAGGAAAGAAGTAACAGCTCTTACTATCCATTTGTAGTAATATATTAGTTCCAGAGAATTATATGAGTAGCCCTATATTTAAAGTTAGTATGCTTAGCATTTTTCCTGAGATTTTTCCAGGTCCTTTAGCATATTCACTTGCAGGTCAAGCATTAAAAGCTGGAATTTGGCAATATGAGTTAGTCGATATTAGGGACTTTGGCTTGACTAAACATAAAAATGTTGATGACATACCTTATGGGGGGGGAAATGGAATGGTTATGCGCGCTGATGTACTCGGTGCTGCAATTGATCATGCGCTTGCCTCTAATCCTAATGCAACTATAATTTATATGTCGCCAAGGGGCAAAAATTTAACTCAAGCACTCTCACAAGAAATATCTCAGTATAAAAATATAATAATCTTATGTGGAAGATTTGAAGGTATCGATGAACGCATTATCGAAGAATATAATATCCAAGAACTAAGCATTGGTGATTATGTTTTATCAGGTGGTGAACTTGCAGCTCTTGTGCTGCTTGATTCATGCATTAGGTTATTACCTGGCGTATTAGAGAACAGAGAGACTTTATGTGAAGAATCCTTCTCTATTTTAGGCCCTGCGCAAAAGCCCCTACTTGAATATCCATTATATACAAGACCTGCAGAATGGAAAGGCAGAAAGGTGCCAGATATATTAATCAGCGGCGACCATAAAAAAATAGAGGATTGGCGTTATAAAAAATCCTTAGAAATAACTAAACAACGCCGCCCTGATTTACTAAAATAATTCTTCAAGCACACGGAATGCCGCAAGTCTTGCATGGGTCATACTTTCAGCCGTCTCAGTTACCATATTAACAGGTGAAGTCATAGCTGAATCCAATACTGTAGAAATTAGCTCACCCACAGAAGTTGTTGCGGGAGCAAGTAAATCTAAAGTTATTGGCGAATCATCGTTGCTTACGTAATTGGCAATTTGAGATGCATAGGCTGTCATTCCAAATGCACAAATACCTAAAGAGCCCCATGATGCTGCTGTCTTATAAGCTTCTACAATTCCATTTCCAAAATGTTCTACTGCTTGATAAGCCTCATCATTTGCTAAAGCAAAGTTGTATGAAGTTTTTGACATAATGCTAATATATGTTAATTTATATTAATATAATAGCTGATAAAAAAAATAACACAAGATAAATATTTAACGAATTTTAACGTTTCGCTGAAGCGATTTTAAGTAAGTAAAAAAAGGGTGGGGGCCTTAAATAATATTGTAGTAAAAAATAAATTTATTGCCATTATTCAAAATATTACTGGATTTTTAGTCATTTTCAGTATAAATAGTCTAGATTGATTCTTGAAAATAATTTATTCATTCAAATAATTTATATAGATATTTTTGATAAATTAAGTTATATTACCTTAATTTTATTTTAGGAGTAAAGGCATGAACTTTATAGAGAAATTCGAAGCAAGCCAAATTGAGAGACTTGCTCAAGCAAAAAAAATACCAGATTTTAAAGCTGGTGATACTGTAAAAGTAATGGTTAAAATTGTTGAAGGTGCAACTGAGAGACTACAAGCTTATGAAGGTGTAGTAATCGCACGTAGGAATCGTGGTGTAAACTCTTCTTTTTTAGTTCGTAAAATTAGCCATGGTGAAGGTGTTGAAAGAAGATTCCAAATTTATTCTCCGATCGTAAATAGTATTGAAGTTGTACGTCGTGGTGTTGTACGTCGTGCGAAATTATACTACCTCAGATCTAGAAGAGGTAAATCTGCAAGAATTAAAGAAGATTTAAAAGCAACCAGAGCTGCAAAAGTTGCAGCAAAAGCTTAAAGCTTTAAAATATTTATATTATATTTATTAGACAGGAAGTATATATTACTTTCTGTCTTTTGCATTTATAACGCATAATCAATCTATCTAAAGCCGGTATAGCTCAGCTGGTAGAGCAACACATTCGTAATGTGTGGGTCGGGGGTTCAAATCCTCTTATCGGCACCATTTCCTTTAATTAATTTATTTAGTCATAAAAAAAACTCCCAGACTCATATTGGTATGCTATTGAACAAGGCAAAGAGCCAAAGCTGCCAAGAGATCCAAATAATAGGATGTTTTCAGTGCTTAAAGATATATTTAAATAATAACAACTTTAGGGGAGCTTTAGTTTATAGCTAAAAATTCCCTTTACCCTCTAAGTTTAAACTTAGCATATTTACATCACCTACTATATCCGAGACAACCATTAACTAACTTATAAGCCTTTTCCTTGACTTAAAAAGAAAAGCAATTATTTTGCTTTAAGTATTTTAACTAAACTAATATAAAATATGACGCCTTTATTACAAGATATAATTAATAACCCTAAAAAATATGCTGATTATGAATATAAAAGCCTTGCTATAAAAATTGTAGAAGCAGAGCTTAATAAGAGTGATACAGTTAAATTATCATCTAGTCACCTAACAGCAAACACTGAGCAAATTTTAGATGCTTTTAAACTTGCAACTACTGTCAAATTCCCGACCAGTTGGAGTATCAAAGGTTGTAATTACAAATATTTATCTAGGCTATCTGACTTAATGAAACATGATTTTATAGTTGAAGGCATAACTATTTATGGGAATTTTGAATACGAAATTAGTATAGAGGATATAGAAACTTTTGCTGCATCAATTGCCTCTTTAAAAGACCTTCAAGTAATTTCATTTAGAGAATGTTATATTAAAGAACCTTTACATTTAAATATTATTTTAAAATCTTTTGTGTCGTTAAATAAATTATCACGCCTTACAATTCATGTAGCAACCATGGGGGATATTGAATTTGCTACATTAGCCTCATTATTGCCTAAGCTAGAGAACCTTAAAACCTTAGATATTAGTGGTAAGACTTTAGGAATTATAGGCACAAGAACAATGGCTGAATGCTTAAAACATACGAAAAATCTTATATCATTAAATATCACTGCTAAAGAAATGGATTATAAAGAATTAGACTTTATAGTAGAAGCGATCATGGATATTGACAAATTACTTATAGTAGGGTTACCACTTTTGAGACAGGCCTCTACATATAAACATGATCATAAGTCATTATTATCAATAAATGGTGAAAAGACTGAATTGATAGAAAAACTTGTTACAGCTATAAAAGCTTATAAGACCTTAGGAAGTTACCCGGAAATAAATTGGTTAATCAAAATACTTCCATTCAAAACAACTTTAAAAAGAATCATCGAAAATGCTGAAGAGTGTAAACCTATATTCAGCACAAAGGATTTTATGGATTTTGAAGAATTTGATCAAAAAATTAAACAATTTGATACTGAGCTCTTTAAAGCTATATATATCTCCAACGAAATTAGTTATGCCGTTGAACAAAATGCAGAAAAAATTATTAATTCCCTTAGAGAATCGATATTAAAAGTGTTAGAAAATAAAAATAAAATCTGCTTTGCAGATCTTACAGCACAATTGTCTGCCGATGCATTTGACCTTTTAAATCTCGGCCTAAATCCCTTTGAACATAAATATCTAAAGTATAGTTTTAGTTCGCTAGTATTTGAAATAATTTCACAATTAGGCAATCCACGCGAATTTATATCTAGTAACCCGGAGGTTCTACCTTTCGAGATTGCAAGAATTATATTCAATGAATATAAGAATGGAAATAATATTTATGAAATTCTGAATGCTATTAAAAACGAAACTACTGAGAATTCAGCTGGATATCAATTTACTGAAGAATTATTGAGAATTATTCAAGAGCTGGAAAGTCAGGAATATGATTCTGAAGAAGTGAACTTACATAATTTCAAAGTATTTTGGCAGCTTTATGCAGAGGTTCTCTCTTTAAGAAAGGAGTATTACAAAGAATATATCAACGCAGCTTTGCATTTTAATAACTTGCAATCCTCGCTGAACACGATAAACAATAATGAGGTAGTGGTTGAAGCTAAGGATGAAGAGCTTATAACTCTTCTTATAAATGATAATCAGGCAAGTGATGAGCTAGTTGATATAGCTCAAACTGGTAGCAATAGTGATTTATACGACTCTCATAATTGAATATAATATTTATTAAGAAAAATAACCTACTTTAGACGCGCTTTACGGTAGGTTATTTTAAAGTTACAACTTCGGCGCTTCCAGCAGATAATCTTCTTTCCAAAGTTCACGATAAAGGGATGGGTCGATATTACCGCCCGAAATCATCACTAGCACAGTTTTACGCGAATCTTGCTTGCGTAGCCACTCTACCACTGCTTGCATATTCATTGCACAAGATGGTTCGGTGGCAATTTTAAGCAAATGTATTAACCATGCTGTCCAATAATAAATATCATATTCATCAACTAAATAAAATCCATCAAGCTTTTTAAGATGTTCAAAAGTGCGCTCAGATATTCCTAAAGTCCGGAGGCCATCTGCTACTGTTTGTGGAGAGCTCTGAAACCTAAAGATACTTCCTTGTTTTAACGAGAGATAAGCATCATTGGCAATGGCTGGCTCTGAACCAAATAACTGACTCTTTGGGCTTATTAATTCCTTTGCAAGGAATGAGCCAGAGAGCAATCCCCCTCCTCCACATGAAGCAAATATAGCATCAGGCTTTACCTCCATCTGTTTTAGCGCCTCATAACACATAGTACCAGCACCAGCTATTGTCGAATCACTATCTGACGGGTGAATATAATAATAACCATTTGCAAGGTCTTCACGAGACCTATCTTCAGCTTCTTGCCTTGTGTCAGTATAAATCACTTCAGCACCATAATATTCTGCTGCTTTTTGTTTTACTTGCGAAGTATTCTTCGGCAGGTAAATTCTTGCTTGAATTCCTACCTTTCTTGCTGCCCAAGCCATGCCGATACCATGATTACCCGTACTATATGCAACAACCTTATCTGGTAAATTGCCTTGTTCTTTAAGGGTAAGAAGATGATTCAGCACGCCTCTAACTTTGAAAGCACCAGTTTTTTGCAACGATTCAGCCTTGAAATATATATCATGCCCTAACATTTGGTTAAGAACTTCTGACTGAATTAACGGAGTTTCATGCAAAAAACGTGAAATTCTTGCATGAGCCTCTTTTACGTGCTTGGCTTCTTGAATAACAACTGGCATAATGAGATATAGTAAAAAATTAGCTTACCTAAGAGTTGAATTTTAGGTTGTACGTAATTATATAACATTTTAAGATAAATCCTAGTATAGTTATACGATGGATATAAAAAAGTTATTGGTAGGGTTATGCAAGATACGATAAAAAGACAGGCTCCTTTGCTGGCGCTCAGAGATACAGTATTATTTCCAAATATTATTGCTCCTCTGTTTGTTGGTAGGGAGAAATCCATTAAAGCTTTAAATGCAGCAGAAATCATTAATGGCGAAGAATATGTACTGCTTACTGCGCAAAAAAATCCAGAAGTAGATGACCCTAAACCTACAGATTTATTTAAAATAGGTGTTCTTGCTAAAATAATTCAGTTAGTTAAACTACCAAATAATAATATTAAAATACTTGTAGAAGCTCAATATAGAGTAAAACTTGACCTTATAAGCTCAAAAAATGGGTTTTTTAGTGCAAATTACGAAATTATCCCTGATGAAGAAATAAGGGATCTTGATAAGCTTGCCCTTGCAACAGCACAAGTTATAACCTTGTTTGGTGAATATGTAAAAAATAATAAGAAAATAAACCCTGATGCAGTTAATGCCCTACTAAACCAAAAAAACCCCAGCCATATAACCTATATTATAGCATCACATTTAACTAATAAAATCTCAAACAAACAAGAGCTGCTTGAGATTAATAATATTGAGAAAAGAATCGAGCATTTAAATGCTACTTTAGATTCTGAAATTTCCATCCTTGAAGCTGAGCAGTCTGTACAAGCTAGAGTTAAAAAGCAAATGGAGAAAACTCAAAGAGATTATTATCTCAATGAGCAAATGAAAGCTATCCAAAAAGAACTTGGTGATGATGATAAGTCAGAGATTAGCGAATTTGAAAAGAAAATTGAAAAGCTAAAACTGTCAAAAGAAGCAAAAGAGAAAGCTGAGGCAGAACTGAAGAAATTTAAGACTATGAATCCTATGGCGGCTGAAGCTTCCGTCATACGTAATTATCTTGATACATTACTATCTCTACCATGGGGCATAAAAGATAAAGTTAAAGTTGATATTAAAAAAGCTGCAGAAATTCTTGACCGTGATCATTATGGACTCGAAAAAGTGAAGGAACGTATAGTTGAATATTTAGCAGTACTGCAAAGATCAGAAAAGCTTAAAGGTCCTATTCTATGTTTATTTGGTCCTCCGGGAGTAGGGAAAACTTCGCTTGCTAAATCTATTGCAGAAGCTGTAGGGCGTAAATATGTGAAATTTGCTTTAGGTGGGATTACTGATGAAGCTGAAATTAGAGGACATAGAAGAACTTATCTTGGCTCAATGCCTGGTAAAATCATAAACCAGATCAAAAAGGTGAAGACCTCTAACCCGCTAATGCTACTTGATGAAATTGATAAAGTAGATAGAAATTATAGGGGGGACCCTACTTCTGCGCTATTAGAAGTACTTGATCCTGAACAAAATATCCATTTTGCTGATCACTATTTAGAAGTTGAATATGATCTCTCAGATGTGATGTTCATTGCAACAGCAAACTCCCTACATATGCCAAGGCCACTGCGTGATAGGATGGAAATTATCCATATTTCTGGTTATTTAGAGGAAGAAAAACTACAAATTGCAAAAAGGCACTTAATCCCTAAAATTTTGAAAGATCATGGGCTTAAAGAAGACGAATTTATAATTACTGATGAAGCATTGCTTGAACTTATTAGATATTATACGCGTGAATCAGGGGTAAGGAGTCTTGAGAGGCAGATTAGCGCTCTTGCACGTAAGGTGTTGAAGAAGATTTTAGAAGATAAAAATACTAAATCTTTAACTGTTAAACCTGATGATCTTGAAAGCTATCTTGGCCCTAGGAAACATCGATATGGCGAAGCTGAAACTGAAGATATGATTGGGGTTACAACTGGCCTTGCTTATACTGAAGTTGGAGGAGACTTGCTCTCTATAGAAGCTGTAACCGTTCCAGGCAAAGGCGATATTAAAGCAACCGGTCAACTTGGTGACGTGATGAAGGAATCTATGCAAGCAGCATTTAGCTTTTTCAAATCAACAGCCAGTGATTATGGTCTATCTTACGATACTTACAAAGATCTCGATATACATGTTCACGTTCCTGAAGGCGCAATTCCAAAAGACGGACCTTCAGCCGGTATTGCAATATTTACCACGCTTGTATCGATCCTCTCAGGCATTCCAGTAAAACGTAACGTTGCGATGACTGGCGAAATTACTCTACGTGGTCGGGTTCTTGCAATTGGGGGTCTTAAAGAAAAGCTACTTGCTGCAAGCAGAGGCGGTATTACTACAGTAATCATACCTAAAGATAATGTGAAGGACTTACAAGAAATCCCAGAAGGTATAACAAGTAAGCTTGAAATAATACCTGTAAGCTACGCCGAAGAAGTCTTAGAAATAGCGCTTGCTAAGAAAAAGGAAGGAGAAACGGTGCATTAATTGCTTTTTATAGTATTATAGATGATTAAAGTTCTTAGATTAAGTGAGTTATAAAAGCCTCTTGAAGGCTTTATAGACTTCTTCGTCGTTCCTTTTTCCTACATGAATAATAAAGACATTATTCTCTTGTATCTTATAAATAATTCTGTATTCACCCGAATCAACTCTTAAATAAGGATCAAAACCTTTTAATTGTTTTGAATCATTAGGAGTAGGGTTCTCTTTAAGGGATAATATTTTAGCCTTTAATTGCGATTGATGTTTGAGAGGGCATAAGGATATATACTTTATTACTCTCTTTTCAATGTGAAGTTCATACATCTCTTAGAAACCTTTCGCTATCTTCAGCAGAAAGATACTCACCTTCATCATCTATTTTTTTAGCTAAGCTACCAAAAAAGTAATCCTCCAGTTCAGTAAAATACTCATAGGAGATTACAACAGCTGCTGGTTGTCCTGTTTTTTCAATAATGATAGGATTTCTTTGAGCCATATGTAGAATTTGCCCTGGATGTTTATTAAGTTCAGTTGCTGATATTCTATTGAAATCTTTCATAAGTTTACGTATTACCTTTAAATTAAATAATATACGTACATTACGTAAATGTCAAGTTATTTTAGATGCACAAATATATTATACCATTTCACACTTAAAATAATACACATTGAGTTTAGGACGAGGCTGCGTAAGCGTATATTAATACGTGAGCAAAGCAGAGATCAGCTAAGTCGATATGTCTTATTTTAAGTGTGAAATGGTATTAGCTCTTACTAAGAAAAAGGAAAAACAAACAGTACATTAAATAATAAGCTGCTTGAAACCAGTTGTAAAAAGTGCAAAATTGGTCATAACAGAACAAGTGTAAGCAACAGCTAGCGCATCAGCTTCATCAGCTTTACAAAATTTTGCACCATTAACAAGCATAGTAATCATATGTTGAATTTGGCTTTTTTCTGCCCTTCCAACACCTACTACTGTTTTTTTAACCTGGTTCGGTGCAAACTCACGAAGAGGGATATTTTTAAGCGCAATAGTTGCCATTAATGCGCCTCTTGCATGGCTTAATTTTAAAGAAGATTGGGGATTTTTATTAATAAACACTTCTTCCATAGCAGCAAGTTGTGGAGAATATTTATCAATTATAATATTTAATTCTTGGCAAATTTTAGCAAGCCTTTCACCAAGTGGGTTTGCTGCATCAGTTTGAATAGCACCACTTGCGATGTAGCTTGCTTTGCTTCTCTCTATTTTGATAATTGCCCAACCTGTGCAATTTATTCCTGGATCGATGCCGAGTATTATCATTATAATGAATGTATTTATTTATTATTGGCTTACGCAGAACCTAGCTTTTCCTCAAAACTAAACTATTCCTTAAGCTTCTGTCAAAGCTTTCTTAGTATCAGCTTTAAAAATATTATATAAGAGTGGTATTACAAAAAGCGTAAACAAAGTTCCAAGCAACATACCACCTATTATTACATAGCCTATTGAATGTCTTGCATTCGCATCAGCACCAGTTGCAAATATTAAAGGTACTACACCACAAATAGTTGCAGTCGTTGTCATTAAGATTGGCCTGAGGCGCAGTCTTGCTGATGTTAGGATTGCGTCAAAAGTCTTTTGACCTTGGTCTTTTAGTTGGTTCGCAAATTCTACAATCATAATAGAGTTTTTGGTTATTAAACCAATTAAAGTTACTAGACCAATATTACTATAAATATTTAACGAATTACCTGTCAGATAAACTAAAGCCACACCTCCTGTAATAGAGAATGGTACAGCAAGCAGAATTAATAGCGGATCCTTGAAGCTTTCAAATTGAGCTGAAAGTACAAGATAAATAAATATAAGTGCAAAAAGGAAGGTGAGTAAAATTTGATGGTTAGATTCTGAGAGCTGCTTCAGCTCTCCTTCGAATTCTATTTTCGCATTTTGCCCTTCTAGAGTCTTGATTGCTATTTGATTAATTTGGTCCATTGCTTGTTGGGCAGTCATATCATTTAAATTAGCCGTAATTTCTACGGAACTTAAGCTGTTATAATGATTAATAGATTTAATGGCTATTTTCTCTTCTACAGAAGCTATATTATCAAAAAATATCATCTGCCCATTTTTACTTTTAATATACAGCTTATTCAAATCCTCGATGCTAGATCTATTATCTCGTGCATATTGTAGCCTTACATCGTAAACTTCGTTACCATGACGATAATCGCCTATTTTCAAACCGCTTTGTAAATATTGTACGGTTCGGCCTATTGCCTCTACGTCCACACCAAGCATATAGGCTTTATCTCTATTGATGATTATATCAACAGTAGGGGTTGAAGCTTTTATATCCATCTCAATATCTTTAAATAAAGCATTAGCCCTCATTTGAGTTATAAAATTATTTGCAACCTTAACAAGACTTGTAAGATTTTGTGTTGAAGTAATACGGAATTCCACAGCTTTACCCTTACCACCACCAACCATAGACCTTGGCCCCATTGCAAAAGCAGTAACTCCTGTAAGCTTACTAAACGCACCATTAACTTGATTACGTATTTCAGATTGATCTCTGTCTCTTTCACTCCAAGGTTTAAGGGAAACAAATCCGAATGCTGTTTCTCCACCACCATAGCCAATTATGGTGAAATAGCCATTTACTTCATCTATAGATTTAAAAATATTTTCAGCTTCTTTTACAAATTTATCTGTATGATGAATGCTAGACCCTTCAGGCCCGTTAAACATAGCTTGCAAAATGCCATAATCTTCATCTGGAACAAATTCCTTCTTGACTAATTTAAAACATAAAACCATCACCACGATCTGGCTTAAGCAAAATAATAAAAATTTGAATCTATGTTTAAAGATAATTTTTAAGCAATATATATATACAATGTTAGTAGTATTTAAAAATCTTTGAAACTGCTCAAGAAAGAAGAATTTTTCTTCATGAGATGTTGTAATCATTTTACTCGACATCATTGGAGTAAGAGTAAGTGCTACAAAACCTGAAACAAGAACGCTAAAGGCTAAAGTCCAAGCAAATTCGATAAATAATTTTCCCATAAAGCCTTCGATAAAACCTATTGGCAGGAATACTGAAGCAAGAGTAATAGTCATAGCAATTACTGCAAACTGAATTTCCTGCGAGCCTTTTAACGCAGCTTTGAAAGGGGATAATTTTTTCTCTTCAACATGCCTATAAATATTCTCAAGCATCACAATTGCATCATCTACTACTAGGCCAATAGCTAGAATCATAGCAAGTAATGTAAAGGTATTAATTGAGAAATTACATAGATACATAAAAGATAAGGTCCCTATTAAAGATACAGGGATTGTAACAAGCGGAATTATGCTGATACGGATTGAGGCTAGGAATAGATAAATAACAATTGATACAAGTATTATTGCTTCAAAGATGGTTTTGAAAACAGAATTTACTGATGATTTAACAGGTAACGCTCCATCATAAGCTATATTTATATTAATGCCTTTAGGTAAAGTATTTTGGATTTTTTTAAGCTCCTCTCTAACCATATTAGACATTTCTATTATGTTAGAGTTAGATTGTTTAACAATACCAAGCGCAATGGAATTCTCACCATTAAACCTGATTTTGACATCATCTTCTTCTGGCGCTAGTCTTACACTTGCAACATCCCCAATTCTTATAAGCTCTCCTTGATTTTGGCGCAGGACAATATTTTTAAATTCTTCAACTGTTTTCTTAGTAGATTTTAAGCTTAGGTAAAAGTCACGAGCATTTGTTTTAATTATGCCTGCAGGGTAGTCTTGATTTTGTTCACGAATAACTTGCTCTATTTCAAAAGGAGTAATATTATAACTGAAAAGATTCTTTGGAATTGGCTCGATAAAAATTGTATAGCGCTTTGAGCCAACAATTCTAGCGTTTCCTACAGCATCAAGTTTTTCTAAAGGTTTCTGGATAAATTCTGTAACTATTTCTGTTAGTTCCATTTCATTGAAACTTGTACTTGCAACTGAGATCCACAATGTTGGATGCGCATCTGAATCCATTTTCCCTACTTCAGGAGCCTTCATATCTTTTGGCAGGTTATTTATATCAGAAATTTTACTCCGAATATCATTCAGTGCCACTTCAATATCAACACCAAGCTTGAATATAACTGTAATTCTACTCTCTCCTGGGCTGCTTGAAGAAGTTACATTATCAATATGTTTAACATTTCTAATGGCTTTTTCAATGGGAATGGTGACAGCTGTTTCCATAAATTCTGCATCAGCGCCTTCATAACGTGCGCTAATTGAAACTATAGGATAATCTATATCAGGCGTACCCCTGATTTGGAGCTTAAAGAAGAATATGATCCCAAGTACAACTATACTTAGGCTTAAAACTTGAGCAAACACTGGTCTTCTAATACAAAGTTCAGAGATATTCATTTATTCCGTCTTCTCTTCACTTGTTTTTATATTAACTTCAGCACCATCAAAAACTTTAGTTAGCCCTTCAACAACCACGATATCTTCAATTGTTAAATCTTGATTTTTTACTTCGACTAGACCGCTCGTTTTTGTACCAAGCTCAAGATATTTTTTACTAGCTTTATTTTCTTTAACTAAATAGATAAAACTTCCTTGCTCATCCCTAAGAAGGGCAGCTTCAGGGACGATTAAAGCTTCATGGTCATTATAAACAACTTCAATTTCAGCATAAGCACCATGTAAGAAATTATTATTATCTTCAAGCTCAAGCTTAAGGTCAAAATTTCCTGTTTCTTTAGATATATATGGAGATATGGAAGTGATTTTAGCAGGGTATTTGTTTTTATAATCATCGATTAAATAGACTTTTGTATCTTTATTTATCTGATTAAATAACCTTTGCGGTAGAGAAATCAAAGCCTCTTTGTAGCCTGGGCTTATTATTGTAAAGAGGAAATCTCCTGTTTTAACATATTCATCAAGATTTTGTTTTATAACCCCTATCCTTCCATCAAATGGTGCTCTAATAACCATATTACCATAGGTTTCTAGGGTTTTTTCAAGGTTTAACTTTGCATCCTCAAAATCTAATTGAGATTTATTTAAACCATCTACTGTGATAATGTTATTTTTATATAATTTTTGATCCTTTTCAAATTTAACTTTAGAAATTTTATAAGTTAAATCTGCCTTTGCTTTCAGCGTCTCAGCTATTGTATAATTTATGGCCAACAGTAAGTCGCCTTTTTTTACTTCAGCCCCATCTTTATCAATTTTAAAATCAACAGTACCTTCGACTTTTGCAAAGAAGTTTTTACTATTTACATTGGCAACTTGACCCACGCTTTTGAAAACTTCAAATAATTCCTTTTTCTGTATTTTTTGAGTTTCTACTAGTATTTGGTTTGGGCTAGAACTTGCATATAACGAGCTAAGGCCGATTAAATGAATCAAAAAAATAACTTTTAATACAACCGAGATAAGCCTATTTAGCATAATATCCTAAGCGATAATTTAGAAGACTTTATGAGTATATTATTAAGTGGAAACTTTACAAGAAAAATGCTTAATTAAATATAATTAAATTTTTAAATGTGGATTTAGTGTTAATATATAAATTAGCTGATAATTCAAAATAAAAAAAGAGCGGGCAAGCCGCTCTTTTTGGAGGACGATAATATATATTCTTAAATATTACTATCTATTGGACATTCTGCGTTGTCTGCGTTACCACTAAGCCAAGCAACCATTTGTGCTGCACCGAAGATAATACCAACACCAGCTGCTGTTGCTGCTGCAACACCCCAGTTAAGTTTACCCATAAACAAGCCAATACCAACTGCAAATATTGCGATTGTTGCAATCGAACGAGCAATACCACCTGTTAAATTTTGAACAAGTCTACAAAGTGTTGAACCTATAACATCATTTTCGGTAGCTGCTGCTCCCGACGCAAAGCTCGAATCACAAGCGCTTATAATTGCAAAAATCACAGAAAATGTAATCAAAAGACGCCAGAAGAATTCTTCATCTAAGCGAATATTTAAACCTAATTTGTTCATAAATCTCCTCAAGATCAAATTGTTTAAATCATATTAGCATTAAAACTTAATAAAGAGCAAGTTAATATATTAATCTCTATGTAAGATTATTGTAATTTTGTAATTCCTGTGTTTTTTATGTATAAGCCATTTTTAATTTATATAATTTTTAGTGAAATTATACATCAGACAAAAGGAATTAATAATATTTAAGGGCACTTATTATAGTGATTACCAAATTATATTATATAGTTACAATTAGTAATAATAATTTATAATGAGCTAGGTGATATGAAGCATAAGGAATATTATAATGACAATGTTTTTATTAAAAATAATTCTATATTATTTTTAGATGAGATAACTGATCTACAACTTGACCATCTTAAGACTATTATAAATAGCTATTTTCGAGAGAATAAAGATCCTATTAAGCTTGAAGAAGTTATACTCTTGAGTGTTGGGCAAAATATCAAAAAATTCCTAGAAGAGAATACATCATTTACTAAAAATGTTAAATTTTTTAACATTAATCAAAATACGAATTTTCAAGATGCATTCGAATTTTGTAAAAGCTTTAAGCCTGACTTGATAGGTATAAACCCTAAAGCATCAAAGGAAGAGCTCGAAATGATTGTTAAAGACAGAGCAAGCAATAAAGATGCACCGATATTTTATTATATGCATAATGAGAATGTTCAAGCAAAACACTTATCCGAATTAGGTATGATTAATTTTACTGATGATGGAGCTTTCTTACTACTAAAAGCAGCAGACCACGGTAAATGCATAATAGAAAATTTATTACTGGATTCAGATAAATTAGTATTAAATGAAACTAGAAGCTTTGACCTTATTAAGAAAGCCGCGCAAGATTTAAAGCCTAATACTTGGGGGGTTGATTTTCATAACCTTTTTATGACAATTTATAATGATTTTGAAGATCCTGCAAAATCACTTCCGATAAAACGAATAGCAATACAAGATATTTTCAGAAACGACATAAACTCTTTCCAAGAATCTTTAAGCTTTTTAGACAGTTTAGAAGTTGATCAATATTACAAAAATATGCAACTAGTTTCTAATTTCCGCGAGCCTTTGCTTAATCCTAATGCTATAAATAATCCCTGCTTAACTATAATACCTGGAATTTTACGAGTAATAAACGCGCTTTCTAATCCAATTAGATCTCTAGATATTATACAAAATCATAAGGGTCTTATAAGAGAATATAGTAATGATTTAGATTATGTTCTTTCTAAAATAACTACAGAGGAGAACCCTATTAGAGAAGTAAAGTTTATAAATTTTAATTTATATATACCTCTGCTAGCTCAACTAGCAGATTTTATTCATGCACCTAATAACAAAGTGCAAAAAATCACCGTTTCTGAATATCCTGTTTTACCTTTTGCTATAAATATCTTATTTAATCAATTAGCGAGAGAGAATACAACTAACGATTATTTAAAAACACTTGCTATTAAATTTAAATCCCTTGATTCATCGACAGTATTTACCGAAGGTTTAATCAAGGAAATTTTTGCTAAACCTCTCATATTAGAAAAGCTTGCTTTGAATGTTATTAATAATGATGGAACTTATAATATAAATGAACAACAAATTTTAAGCATATTAAAAAACATAACATCAAATCAATCTCAAATGAAAAGCTTTGCATCAATTGTGAGCAGCTTATCAGATCATGGCATGAGTGATTTAATTAAGATAGCACATTTACCTGAATTTAAATTATTGAATTTAAACATAACTATTAAGAGCTCTCAAAACTCTGTAAATAACGCTCAAGCTGAAAATATACTATATGAATTATTAAAGGCAGATAATACTCTTTTATATTTTAATAATAAGCCAACTGTAAATTATATTAAATTTAAACCAATAGCTGATTTCATTAAGAATCATGAATATGAAATTATTGATGCTCCTATAAAAGAAAAGCTTCATAAATTTGAAGAATTCAAGAAATATCAAGATACAGTTAAGTTTATTATGGAGAAGGAAGACCCATATTTCTACTTCGACAGCATTGAAGAAAACTACGTTGAACAGGCTTATAAAGTTTGCAAGCAAAGCTTAATTAAATCTGATATTAGCGATCTATTAGGCGGCATTAATATAGCCGAAGATCATCCTTTCTAATGAAATTGCAGAACTATATAAATAATTTTATATAGTTCTGCATTTATCGAATAAACCTTACATTATAACCTTTTTCGCATATATATTTTAAATTATCGAATTTAGTTTTATATTCCTTATTAACCTCAGTAAGCCTGATTAAGCCATCTTTTGTTTTTATCCAAGGGTCCACCCCCCTAAATTTAGCTTTCATATGCATATCATATTTGCCTGAATCAACAATTTGAAAGGTTTTATGAATATTTCGGCACCATTGCATCCTTTGTTGTATATATTTTGAATTAGAGCTAAAAAGCTTCTGTAGAACTTCTTTATCAACACCATATTTTACTTCATCCAAAGTAATGATATTGAGCTTTAAGGCTTCCTTCAAAATTTCAGCAAAGTAATGATTCAACACAAGATTCCACGCTGAACCCCAGAAGCTTTCTGTAAAATAAAGTGATAATTCAGCAAATCTTAAAGCTTGCTTCTCTGAAGTGAAATACCATTGCCCATGACGAAAATTTAAATTTTTAATTATTACTTTAACTTCAGCTTTAGAAATTTTGTTATATAGCACCCCTGTGTGCAGTATATATTCAATTCGGTCAGCACATAAATTTGGTAATTCTTGTTCAAGCCTTCTATATTCTGATGTTTTAGGGTTTAAATCATTTAATCTTAACCCATATTTTTTTATTAGTGGCAAGATATTTTGCGCTTCTAGATACTGTAGATGTATTGTATCCTGATAAGAGGTTCCCCCTTCAGGCATATCAAATAAATAATCTCCCACATGTGAGAAAACTGTATGTGAAACATCATGCAAAAGACCTGCAATTTGTTCCTTAATAGGTGTATTATAATGTTTAAGTATTGCCCACACGCCTATAGAATGATCATATCTTGAGTATGCTGGGACATAGCCAAAATAATATAAAGGACCTGATTGATCTATATTTTTCACCCTTTCCATTATAGGATGCGACAAAAGCTCCGTAATAACAGGATCATCAATTTTTTGAGTGCTAAAAATAGTTTGAATAGTCGTTTGGAATACTGCATTTGCCTTAAAATATAGGAAAAACAATAAACCGAATAACAATATTACTTTCGTAATTAATAGTAAAAATATATTTTTCTTACGAATGATACTCATAACACTTAATACCTTAAATACTTTTCCAGGGGAATTAAAAGATAAGATGTTAAATATAAAATATCTAGTACTTTATTGACAAATTACTTCAGAAAGTAACATTTATTAAATGGCTTTAATCACATATTTATAGCCATAAAAAACCATTAATTGCTTAGCAATATAAAGTGGTTGTGATTTAAATAATATGACTATGTAATCAAATTCTTTGGAGTAGGAGTTTCAAGCTTAGCAGCTTCACTTAAGATATGAGCTTGAATTTTTTCGAACGCCTTATTTTCTATCTGTCTTACACGCTCTTCAGATATATCATATTGAATACTTAATTCTTTTAGAGTTGCTGGAGGGGTAGTAAGTTTCCTTTGCTGCAATATGTGAAGCTCACGTTCATTTAATATACTTAAAGCTTTAGCAAGAAGCTGTCTTTTCAACATAGAATCTTGTTTAGTAGCTATTAAAGCTTCTGGGCTTGGGCGAGCTTCTGGCACAAATTCTATTAATTCTGAAGAGTCATCATCGTTACCTGCATGGGCATGGAGAGAGAGATCTGCGTTGGAAAGCCTAATATCCATTTCTGATACTTCTTGCTCAGTTACGCCAAGCTCTCTTGCAATAAACTTATAATCTTGCTCATTAACATCTCTAGAATGAAGGTTTCTAATCCTATGTTTAAGCTTACCTAGACTAAAAAATAATTTTTTTTGCGCTGCGGTTGTACCTAACTTTACTAAAGACCAAGATTTTAACACATATTCTTGAATTGATGCTTTAATCCACCACATTGCATAAGTAGAGAGCCTATGTCCTAAATCTGGGTTATATTTTTTTACAGCCTTCATTAAGCCAATATTACCTTCTGAAACAAGCTCTACCATTGGCAAGCCATAATTTCTATAAGAAAGGGCAATTTTAACAACAAGCTTCAAATGACTTGTCACAAGCCTGTGAGCCGCTTCTAAGTCATGTTGTTCGTAATAATTCTTAGCAAGTAAAAACTCTTCTTCCTGAGTTAAGGACGGAATATTATTAATTTGCTGCAAATATCTTGAAAAACCATTTTCACTTGGTACTAAACCTGGCAGGCTCGTGCTAAATTTTCTAGTAATAGTTGGCTCAAGGCTAAGGTTTTTAGGCAGTACATCATATGCTTCCTTTTCAAGTTCTTCCTTTTCAGGCTCTTCAATATCTATAGGTTCATCTAGCTCAGTAAAATCCTGCTCATCTTCAACAGAGGTAATATCGCTTAACATACCATTCTCATTAAGGTCATTTCCTTTAGAATCCTTTTGCTCATTCTGATCCGCTTTAAGAAGACTATTTATTTTTTTATCCATAGCTTATTCAATACTCAGATTTTCCTATAAACATTATACTAAAAAATCTTTACTTTTTCAATGTATTTAAATATTTTTTTAAATATTAGTTAACTAAAGCCTTGTAAAATTATAATACAAGCTCACTATATTTCACATCCAACACTTCATAAGATTTACTCCCCTTAGGTGTAGAAACCTCAACAAAATCTCCTTTCGTCTTTCCTATTAATGCTCTAGCTATGGGTGAGGCTATTGACACAAGTTTCTTTGTAATATTTGCTTCATATTCGCCAACAATTCGATAAGTGATCTCTTCCTCAATATCATCATCAAGCAATGTTACTGTTGCACCAAATTTGATAATTGGCCCTGTAAGCTTTGCAATATCTATAATATCAGCACGAGCCATTTTATCTTCAAGATCTATTATTCTACCTTCGATAAAGCTTTGTTTTTCTCGTGCTGCATGATATTCTGCATTTTCTGAAAGATCACCAAATTCACGAGCTTCAGCAATTGCTTGAATAACTTGCGGCCTTTCAACATGCTTTAAATGTTTTATTTCTTGCTCAAGCTTTTCATAGCCTTGCTTGGTAATTGGAAATTTAGACATAATTTTTTAATCTTGTTAATTATAAGTTTTAGAGTATATTTCTCAGATAAGAGTTTGTCAAATAACACCCACAATTTTATGCAAATACCAGAATATATCTTACCGGAAGTAAAAAGAAAAATATTTCATTCTATAGGACTGATATTTCCTTTAATATATTATTTCCTTGAAAAGCTAACTATGACATGTGGCTTATTTGTTTTAACCATACTAATTATATATATAGATAATATACGCCATACAAATATTCAACTGCAATCTATTATAGATAAATTATTTAATTCATTAATGCGGGACCAAGAAAGGTCTGGGACCAAGAATCTAAGCGGAATTACTTATTTTATAAGTGGTTTATTCATTTCAGCATTTTTATTCCCAAAAGCCGTTGCTCTCACTTCTTGGTTAGTTCTAATAATCTCAGATTCGCTTGCAGCATTAACAGGCAAAGCAATTGGAAAACCCTATATTGGTAATAAATCCATTGAAGGAAGTATCGCTTTTTTAGTAACTTCTATTATGGTTAGTATGACCGCTTTTGGCATAATTGGCTATTCTGTAACGTTTAGCGCCATTGTATTTTCAGCAATTGCTACTACATATATAGAGTTATATTCAGAAAGAATTGGGATAAATGATAATTTTAGTATACCCATAAGCTTTGGTCTCTTTTTAATTATAATAAATTACATTACTAATTAATATGCGAATACCTTTGGAGTTTTTTGAGCAGCTGCGACAAAGATTATCTGTCTCACAGGTAGTCTCAAGCCGCGTACAATTAACAAGGAAAGGTTACGAATTCTCAGGCCTATGCCCGTTTCATGATGAAAAAAGCCCCTCTTTTACAGTAAATGATATTAAGCGCTTCTACCATTGTTTTGGTTGTGGAGCTCATGGAGATGCAATTAAATTCGTCTCAGAAACTAGTGGCATTGGATATCAAGAAGCAGCAATAAAACTTGCTGAAGCTAATGGTATTGAGATACCTAAATTAAGTCGTAAAGAGGCAGAGCTTTATGATGAAATAGATGAAATCCAAAAAGTTCTTGAGCTTGCTAATCGCTTTTTCACTGAGCAAATTAGAAAAAAAGAAAATAAGCATATTATTGATTATCTTGCAAAGCGTGGGATAAGTGCAGAGCAAATCCAAAAATTTGATATAGGTTACGCCCCAAGCCATAACCAGCTCCAGCAATTTTTAGAATCTAAAAAAATTCCATTAATGTACATACAAAAAGCTGGGCTTATAGGTAAAAGGGAAAATGGTGTTACTTATGAAATATTTAGGGATAGAGTTACATTTCCAATCAAAAATATATTTGATAAAACTATTGCTTTTGGTGCCCGCGCTCTAGGCTCTATACAACCTAAATATTTAAACTCACCTGAAACATTACTTTTTAAAAAGAATGAAACTCTCTACGGTGAAAATAAAGCAACTGCTGCAGCATATAAGAAAAATAGGATGATATTAGTAGAAGGCTATATCGACGCTATAGCAATGCAATCCTCTGGTTATGAAGAAACTGTAGCATCTCTTGGCACAGCAATTACTACTAATCATCTTTCTAAATTATGGAAAATTGTTGATGAAATAATATTCTGCTTAGACGGTGATCAAGCTGGTCTTAAAGCTACTGTAAAAGCAATTGAGCTTGCCCTGCCGCAAGTGACAGATAGCAAAACTTTAAGCTTTGTATTCCTACCAGAAGGACTTGACCCTGATGAGCTTGTAAAAACTAAAGAGAAAAATTTTGTAGAAAACTTAATTGAAAAAAGACTACCGCTTTCAGAAGCTATCTGGCATATTGAGACAAATGATAAAAACTTTGTATCGGCTGAACATCATGCTTCATTAGAGGCCCGTTTAACTCATTATACAAAAAGCCTGAAGGATCAAATTCTTAGCAAAAACCTATATTATTTCTTTAAGGACCAACTATGGAAGCTAAGGCAAAAAAAGAAGAAAACTAATACCCAGCAGACAATTCAGGTAAATCTTAAGCTTCCAGACCATAAGATAAGCGAAATTGAACATTTAGAATATGCAATATTTTCTTACATATTGAAATTTCCGAAAAGCCTAACAAATGATGCAATATTTGAAACTTTAAACCATCTTGAGTTACATAATAAGGATATTATAGATCTTAGAGAATTTATATTTGAAAATCTTGATGAATTAATCAACTTAAGCGATGATAATACTGACAAAAATCTAGGAAAAATTGAAGCTTTATTTAAAAATAGTAGATTTTCTGACTTATTTATATTATTATCAAAAACTAATTCCGTATTCTTAGACACCCAATTTTTAAATAGTAATAAATATTCTCCAGAGGCTATATGGAGCATAGTTTTAAAACGGTATAATCTTGCAATAATGAAGAAAGAATATATAACTCTCCTGGAAACCTATAATGAAGAGTCCTTCCGAAAAGCACAAATATATAAGAAAGAGATAGAAAATATCCACCTAGAACTTGAAAAATATGTTTTAGATAATAATTGACGTTAAGTGAACGAATTTAAGGAATATATGGCACAGAAACAAAGTAAACAACCAACAGAAGCGACTAGTAAAAAGCCCGAAAATATGGATTCCCTGATGAAACAAGCTAAAGGGAAAGGATTTGTTACTTATGATGAAATAAATAAAGCTTTGCCCGATGAAGCAAAATTAACTGCTGATGACCTTGAGCGACGCTGGTATTGATATATTAGAAGATGACGCTGAAGATATCAAACTCGATATTAATATCGACGAGGAAGTGAGATTTACAACGAATGCTGCCGATTTTGAAGAAGAAGAGGAAGAAGTAGATGAAAATTTAGGCACTACTGATGACCCTGTTCGCCTTTATTTAAGAGATATGGGTGGAGTTGAGTTATTATCTCGTGAAGGTGAGATTGAGATTGCAAAAAAAATCGAAGAAGGGAAAGAAATGCTTATTAAGTCCCTTTGCGAAAGCCCGATTGCAATTAAAACCTTTATTAAATGGTACGAAGATCTTGCAAATGAAAAATTTAATTTAAGGGATTTAGTAGACCTTGAAGCCTATAGGGGTGATGAAGTTGGCGATGAACTTGAAGAAGCTGACAAAGAATCAGATCTTGATATAGATACAGATACTGAAGAAGACACTGAAGGCTATGATGAAGATTATTCAAATACTACCACAGCAGCATTAGAATCACAATTACTCCCTGTTGTACTGGATAATCTTGCAAATATTGCCAAAATGGCAGAAGATTTACTGCTTATAATTAAAAAAGCTTATGACGCTTTAAAAATCCCTATTCACGATAAAGCTTCACAAAAACTAATTGAAAAGTTAGTCGAGCAAATTAGAGCGCTACATTTAAGTGAAAAACGTATTCAAGATATTTTAGATATTCTATATCATATAAATAAAACATTAATTTCCAAAGAATCTAATCTCCTCCGCTTAGCTGAGAAACATGGCATAACCAGAAAAAGCTTCCTAAATAATTATATGGGAGAAGTTATTGATGATAATTGGATTAAGAAAGTTGCGAAGCTAAAAGAAACTGGCTGGAAAGATTTTATTGAGAAGGAAGAAAAAGAAATAAGGAAATCCATTGCTGAATTTAAAACTATAGAGCATGAAGTAGGTCTTCCTATTAATGAATTCAAACAAGTTGTAAATGCTGTACAAAAAGGTGATAGGCAAGCTTCTCGTGCAAAGAAGGAAATGATTGAAGCGAACTTAAGGCTTGTAATCTCTCTTGCTAAGAAATACGCAAATAGAGGCCTACAGTTTCTTGATCTTATCCAGGAAGGTAATATTGGTCTTATGAAAGCTGTTGACAAATTCCAATATAGGCTTGGCTATAAATTCTCAACCTATGCTACTTGGTGGATTAGGCAAGCAATTACTAGATCTATTGCTGACCAGGGTAAAACAATCCGTATCCCTGTTCATATGATTGAGACTATAAATAAGATTATCCGTACCTCAAGACAGTTATTTAATGAACTCGGTTACGAACCAACCCCAGCTGAGATTGCAAGCAGACTTTCTATGCCTGTAGAGAAGGTTAGAAAGGTAATGAAGATTGCTAAAGAGCCAGTAAGTCTTGAAAACCCAGTAGGAGACGAGGACGGAAGCTATCTTGGTGATTTCATTGAAGATAAAAATGCTGTACTACCTATTGATGCAGCTATTCAATCTAATCTGCGTGAGGTTACGACTCGAATTCTCTCAACCCTAACACCAAGAGAAGAACGCGTACTTAGAATGCGTTTTGGTATTGGTATGCCTATGGATTATACTTTAGAAGAAGTAGGCCATCAGTTTAAAGTTACGAGGGAAAGAATTAGGCAGATTGAAGCAAAAGCACTCCGCAAGTTAAAACACCCAAGCAGATCAAGAAAACTTAGAAGCTTCTTAAGTGGTAAAAGCTCTAAGGGTTCTAATATGTCTGAGTAGATTTAACGCAAATTATGTATAAGGGTAAGGGATTATGAAAGGTACAGACTTTCATCAGATTCAAATGCATAAATGTAATAACGAAAAAGAGTGGAAGGCTGCTAAGCATTTCCGTGATAAATATTTCTTTGGTCCTTACGGCATAGAAGATCCTTATACCTGGACATTTAATGATTCTAACCACGCACATTTTGTTTTGTATGAAGGATCTAATATCATTGCTTATACCCATATCCAACTTTGGCCAGCTATGAGAGCAGCTATTCGTATAATGGCAGTTGAGGAGTATAAACGAAATCAAAACGCAGGAAGCAAATTTTTGATTTTAATAGAGCAATGGCTTAAAACTTTAGGAGTAAAAACTATTCATGCAGAATCAAGGCAAACTTCTTTAAACTTTTATCTTAAAAATGGCTACACAGAAATGCCATTTAATGATCCTGAAAGCCATGAGTCTGACCCACATGACATACCTGTAGGTAAAATATTATAACATATAAAACCTTTGTAACTGTCAATCGCATGATTGTTGTTAAAATTGTTAGTATTCTAGCAAGAGAGTAAGCCAAATATAAGGCTTACTATATATCTTTAAATTCACCTCTTAAGCGTTTGCATTATCCACGCCAAGTACCCCTAGCTCACCTTCTACTGATATATGATCTGCCTCTATTAAAATATCATTATGTAGCAAGTCATGAGCCTGCTGTGTATTTGTGCTCTCAATATTTGCTATAATATCTTTTTTAAGATCATTTAGCATTATATTATATTCTTTCGCTATATTTTTTAAGTTTACATCCTCTATTATAGGCAATAATGCACGTAGCTTTGTAAAATGTGAATTACAAGCATTTGAATCAAGGTTTTTACAGAAACTCTTATTTAAATTTTTTACAAACTCAAAATCCTCTGGCGAATTAAGGTACTTTAATATAGCGTTTTTCTCGCCTCGTTGATTTACTGAATCATGAAAACATTTATATAAATTTAACTGTGTCTCTATAGAGCCAAACCTTGCTTCCCGAGCATAATCTAATGCATTTTTTCCAAGTGAATCCTTGTGGTTAAAATATGAAATTAGAAAACATGGCAATAATAGCTCAGCAACTTTTTTATAGGCCTCTTCGTTTGGTATAGGCTTAGCTGGGAATTTATGCTTAGCAAAAAAGCTCTCAACTTTCTTGAAATCTATTTTCCCTTTACCAGTCGCAAGCAACAAAGAAATGTCTAAATCTTTATTACCTTTATAAAGATCAGCACGTGCAATGATAAGTTCGCTTGTTGCTTCTTTATTTGCAAAGACTATGGCAATATGTAAGGGAGTATAGCCATCCTTATTACCTTGATTCTTATCTGCTCCATTCTCTATTAAAGCCTTTATTACCTTAGGGTTATTTTGGAAAGCTGCCATGTGAAGTGGCGTTAAGGCGAATGTTTCGCTACTTGTTCCTTGATTAGGACTAATCCCTAATTCAATTAAAGGCTTTATGACTAAATCACTATTATAACGTGCTGCTTCATGAAGTGGGTTAATACCAAAAGGTGCCCCTTGGCTTATTTTAGCCCCGTTATCTACTAAGGGTTTTACAACTTTAGAGCTATTATAGCGCCCAGCATAATGAAGGGGAGTAATGCCTTCTCTATTACCTTGATATGGAAGCGCTCCCTTTACCACTAATGGCTCAACTACTTCGGGATTATCAAAACGTGCTGCATAATGCAGAGGGGTAAAACCTTCTTTATTACCTTGATTAGGATCTAAATTTTTACTTAGCAATAATTGCATTAATGGCCTGTCCCCGTTAATTGTCGCAAGATGAAGGCAGCTTTCACCATTATCATTACCAATTTCTACATTAAAATTATTATTAAGCAACAAAGATACTATATTTTTCTTCCCACCTAAAATAGCACAATGTAAAAAAGTAAAGCCCATTTTTGTTTTCCTATCAGGAGGTACTCCTAAAGTTTCAATTATATATTCAGCAAATTTATAAGATTTAATGGCAGCATAATGCGCTAAAGAAGTATTAAATTTATAATCTTCACCAATTGAAATTTCAAACTCTTCTTTTAAATTTACATTATCTACTATATCAATATTTGCCTCATTATCTATTGCCTCTACTACAAGCTTAATATTATCAGACAGTGGTTGTGTAATAATTATTGGGAGATTTGGCATAAATTATCCTACTATATTTATGTTACAAAAGAGCTTTTAAGCAATGTTACGAATTGATCATAAGCAATTAATAAACTACTTTTTGTCGTTATATAATGTCAATCTTTTATATTAGTTGCTATAATATTTTTGATATATGTATATTACACTTTACATTTAGCTTCTTCGTAAGTAAAATTTTTAAATTAAATTTTCTTACGCAGAAGCTAAGTATACCTAATCTAATCTTATAAACATATTAAGGCTTAAAATAATGCAGATTCAAAAACCAAAAGCTATTTTATTTGACTTTGACGATACTTTAGTATCTACGCAAGAAATAATTTATCAAGCTGTTGAACGCACAATGCAGGAATTTGGCTTAAAATTATTACCTCGTGATGAGCTTAAAAAATGGGCAGTTCAAGCTGCTAAAGATTATTTCCCTAAATTCTTCCACGAAAGAACGCCAGAAGCCTTAGAATATTACCGTAGCCAATATTATCTCTTAACAGGTGGAAATTTAACCCCAATGTTTGGCGCTATAGATACAATGGAGTATTTAATTAATCACGACGCTAAGCCATATATAGGAGTAGTTAGTAATAAAAACGGGTCTTTACTTCGAACTGAAATTACTAAACTTGGCTGGGATAAATATTTTCATAAAATAGTAGGTGCTGGCGATGCTGTTCAAGATAAACCCTCTATAGAGCCACTGAAGCTAGCCCTTCTTGGCAGCGGTATAGACCCTAAAAATGATCATGTTTGGTTTATTGGTGATAGCCATGTAGATATGGAAGCAGCTAATAAATATAACTGCTTGAGTGTATTAATTAGAGAAGCTTATGATATTGAATGGTTTAAACCATATCCACCACATACTCATGTAAAAGAACATCCTGAATTGCTTGAAATGATTAAAAAAAGTGGGCTATAAATAGCCTACTTATCCTTACGCTTTTGTTGCATAAATTTTTCTCGAGCTTTAGCAAGGCGCAGGAATCTTGCAAAGGCAAAAATCATTGAGTCAACAAAGCCATCAAAGCCAAATACAAAATATCTTCTAATGAAAAAAGCTTTAAAGAACCAAAAAAAGAATTCTGAGATTACTCGCATTTGAGAAGGGCATCGCCCTTTTGCAAGCATATCTTTAGCTTGTTCAGCTGAATAAAAGTTCGCCTTCGCGACCAGTTGATCTATGGAAGTACCTGACCTGTGATATGCTGGAGCAGTCAAAGAATATACGTCCTTTTCAGGGTCGACCCCTGTTTTTAAAACTACTGAATCATGGGTGCTTGCATTATTTGAAGCAAAGCTTGCATAGTCAATATTATAGAGCCTTACAACAGGATTACATGGTGCAAATCTTCTTATTTTATCCTCATTTCTATGGATAATTAGCGTATTTATTCTATAGGCTTTATATCGATCTTGTTGTTTCGAAGTGAATATATACTCAATCTCGTCTTGTAATTCCTTTGATATTTCTTCATCTGCATCAATATTAAGGATCCATTTATGTTTACATAACTGCTCGCCAAAGGCTTTTTGCTGTGTATAGCCTGGCCATTCATTAAATATGACTTTAACCCCTAAAGACTCAGCAATTTCAACAGTTTTATCTTGGCTACCACTATCTATTACATATAAATCATCAACAATATTTTTTAGGCTTTTTACCGCTCTTGCTATATTAATTTCTTCATTTTTAGCAATTATAAAACCAGAAATTGGCAAGCTCATTATAATAACTCCTTATAGACAGCGAGCGTTTTATTCTTCATCACCTCTAGTGAGAAATGCTCTATTACTGATTTACGTGCAGCTTTAGTAATATTCTTATGTATCTCACTACCTAAAATTGACAGAGCGTAGCTTATTTTTTCAGCAAAATCAAATATATCATTTGGCTCAACATGCAAGCCAGTTTGCTTATTTATCACCGTCTCACATGATCCGCCGCACTTAGTTGCAATAATTAGTTTCTCCATTGCTTGCGCTTCAATTGCAATACGGCCAAAGGCTTCTGGCTCTATTGATGCAGAAATAATTATATCAGACATAGCATAAAGGCTTTTCATATCATATTCTGCACCAGCTAAGAGTACTTTACCCTTCAAGCCTTCTGTAGCAATTTTTGTTTCAAGTTTGTTAACAAAATCTGGATGCCTTGACTGATCCCCTATTATTAAGCAAAAAAATTGCTTATCCTTAAGTCTGCTTAAGGCTTCTAGTAGAAACATTTGGCCCTTCCACTGTGAAAATCTACCTGGAAGCAATATAACAGGCACGCCTTCTGGGATATTATATTTAGCTCTTAGACTTACAATTTTTTCAACCTCTATTTTTGCTGGATCAAAGCTTGCCGTATCAACACCGCGATGTATTAGGCGTATTTTATCTTCATTTATCTTATAGTTATCTATAATATGTTTCCTAATAAAATCTGATACTGCAATAACCCTTTCACCTTTTGTCATGATTGAATTATAAAACTTCTTTATGCCATTGCTAAAATTATAAGTACCATGAAAAGTTGTAATGAACTTAATACCAGTTTTTTTTGCAGCAAAATAACAGCTCCAAGCTGGTGCACGCGACCTTGCATGGATAATATCTACCTTATTTTCCTTAATTATCTCAACTAGCCTGCAGATATTACGGTAAATTTGAAATGGGTTTTTACTATCCACCGGCATTTCTATATGTTTTGCACCATGTTCCGTTATTAATTTACTCAAAACACCACCATTTGAGGCTACAATTGAATTATAATTATTATCTACAAGAGCCTTAGATATATCGACTGTTCCTCGCTCTACGCCGCCTGCAACTAGCGAAGGAAGAACTTGTAAAATTGTTTTTTTCTGGTTATTGTCCATAGAGATAAAATCTTTAATTTAGTAGATAAAATGGCTCAAGAAGTAAGTATCCTTAATTTTGATAATAATTTTATTGCTTATAAAGAATATAAAAGCAAGCGAAAAAACTCACCAACAGTCATATTTCATCATGGGTTGATGTCAGATATGGATGGCAGGAAAGCGGTTTTTATCCATGAATATTGCAAAAAACATGATATCTCCTGCATTAGATTCGATAATTTAGGTCATGGAAAATCTTCAGGGAAATTCACCAAGCAAACTATAGGTAATTGGTTATATGGATTAAAGCAAATACTTGATAATGTAGCTCAAGGTGATATTATTCTTGTGGGCTCAAGTATGGGCGGATGGGTAAGCCTTGCTGTATCTAGTCACTATAAGGACCGATTAAAAGGATTATTATTACTAGCTCCTGCTCCAGATTTTACTGAAGAGCTTATTTGGCAACGCATGACTAACGAGCAGCAAGATTATATGATGAGACATGGGATAATTGAGTTTGGGCCTGAAGGCTGCAAATATCCCATACCATTTAGCTTGATCGAAGAAGCACGTACTCATCTTATATTTAATGGTAGGAAGCTCAATTATAACTTTCCAGTCCATATCATCCAAGGAAAAAAGGATGAAGAAGTGCCTTATCAAACTTCTTTAAGGCTTATGGAAATTATTGAAGCACCACAGGTAAATTTGAAACTACTTCGTGATAGCCGGCATAATCTATCAAGTGATAAAGAACTTGAGATAATTGGCCAATCTTTAGGAGAGATTTTTAAGCTGTAGCGTATTTTAATTTTAAATGAAAATAACAATAAGCTTTATATTTCAAGAGGAATGATAAATAAACCTTATGCGGTTTTTTCTTTAAAATGATACATATCGGCTTAGCGGATCTCGGCTTTACGCGCGTATAAATATACGCTTACGCAGCCTCGTCCTAAACTCAATATATCTTATTTTAAATGTAAAATGGTATTATAATTTTTTTGCTCATAAGCCCCAACCAGAATTGAGAGAACCTCTAAATGTTGCGCTTCTTTTGAATTTTCAGTCGCTTCTAATAAAGCATCAATTAATCTTAAAGCTTCAACATAATCTTTTTCGGTTTTAATTGGTTGAATTTCCATAAATCAATTAGTAGAACCATCTATAACCTGCACCTTCCCACCTTTAATCTTCTTTACATCAAAATTTTTCATCAGCTCTTTATCAAGAAGTACTGTACCATCGCCTGATTCGAAAATAATATTACCTTTAACACTACTATTGCCAGAGATTTTCACAGTTGGTTTAGTCTGTTTATCACTCAATGTTAAATCGCCTATTTGAGAATTATGGATTTCACACTTGTTAGAATCAACTTTTAGATTCATAACTTTACTATCTTCCACTCTAACATAGCCACATGATTGCACTACATTAATATTACTATTATCTTTAATCTCTGTTCTACCAACGACATTTAACTGATCAATAGTAGTTTTTGCAAGCGTGCTTGAACCTTGAACATTAACCCTATTAGAAACAATTTCCTCACCTTGTAGAGATCCTACCACCTTAATTTTTTCACTTTTTAAATTAGAGGCTTGCATAGGACCTGTTACTCTTAATTTGTGTATATTAGAATCTTTAACTTGCAATGGGCCATTAGTCCTAATTTTTTCTTGTATATTTTGGTTTGAAATGTTTGCTGTGTTACCCGCAGCGCTAAGTTCTTTTGCATTGGCACTTTGAACAGAATGCATATAAGGAAAAAATGTTATGAATAAAGTTAGGAGTAAGCGCATGTTTAACCGTTTTTATAATTATTATTTGAAAAACAAAAATGCGCAAATGTTATTGGAGCATTTGCGCATAAAATATATATATCCAATAAATTATATTGGATTAATATGAAACTTAATATTAATTGATTAAGACTTTTGTATTAGCCTTATTAATTAAGTCTTCGATATATGTTTCTATAACTTGCTTACTTAATTTTACAGATATCATATTCTTTGCTTCTTCTTTGGTTGGCACTTTAACTTTGCGCTTATCTTCAACCTTAATAATATGCCATCCGAAATCTGTTTTAATTGGCTCAGAAATTTCACCAACTTTCATAGCAAATGCTTTCTCTTCTATTACAGGAACTATTTGACCTTTAGTAAAATAGCCAAGAGTACCCCCCATTGCTTTTGAACTTTCATCTTTTGAATATTGTTTTGCAAGGTCAGCAAATTTGGAACCTTTATTCAGCTTAGCCTTTACTTCCTTACCTTTTTCTTGAGATTCAACAACAATATGGCTTACTTTGATTTCCTCTTTACCTTTCATATCCTCAGCAAACTTCTTATATTCCTCATCAATCTGCGCATCAGTTACTTTTTGCTTAATTTGTCTATCAAGAAGTTCTTGTTGCATTAGCTGTTGTTTAACATTTTCTAATTTAGCTTGAAATTCAGGTGTTGTATCAAATCCTGATTTCTTTGCTTCTTCTTGCAAAAGTTTACCACCAACATATCCTCTTACTATGTCAGTTTGCATCTTCTTATCAAGTTCATTAAATTTTTTATTTTGCAATGCTGGTTGATTTTTAAAGGCTTCTTTGATTTGATTCATTACCTCTGATTCAGTAACTTTCTTATCATTATAAGTTGCTAAAACTTTATCTTCGGCAAAAACAGACATAGTTGCACACAGGGATACTGTTGCAAGTAAAAAGTTGATTTTCTTCATAATTATACACCTTAAATTAATTTACCTATATTTGTATGATTTAAACTCTAACTCGTCAACTTTATTTCTTACATATTAAGATAAAAACTTATATTTTATCGATTTATGTTGATTTAAATCAACTTCTAACATTAAGAGCAACTAATTAATTCAATATACTTTAAAAAGCTGAATCAGCTATTATATGTCTAATGGAAAGATTCTTAACCTAAATATATTTTTTGCCGCTAAAAAATTATTATTTTTTAGCAAAAAATATGGTATCTTCTTTGGTTAATTTCATAATATAAGAAAATTTAAGGAATATAATGTTTGGAATTTTAAAGAAAATTTTTGGCACAGCCAACGATAGAATAGTCAAAAAATTATTAAAAGATGTTGAGCAGATAAATGCATTTGAAGCAAATTTACAAAAATTAAGCGATTCAACTCTACAGAATAAAACTAAAGAGTTTAAAGAGGCGTTAAAAAATGGCAAAAAACTTGATGATATTTTACATGAAGCATTTGCAGTAGTTAGAGAAGCCTCAAAAAGATCTTTAGGCATGAGGCATTTTGATGTGCAATTAATGGGAGGGATTATCCTGCATAGAGGTATGATTACGGAGATGCGAACAGGTGAAGGTAAAACTTTGGTGGCAACTCTTCCTGCATATTTAAATGCACTTGAAGGCAAAGGCGTACATATTGTAACCGTCAATGATTACCTTGTCCGCAGAGATGCTGAATCAATGGGGGTACTGTTTAATTTTCTAGGCCTTTCAGTTAAAACCATAACAAGCAATATGGATGAGTCAGAAAAGAAAGAAGCTTATGGAGCGGATATAACTTATGCGACTAATAATGAGCTTGGTTTCGATTACTTGCGCGATAATATGAAGTTTACTATTGAGTCAAGGGTTCAACGTCCCTTTAACTTTGCTATTATTGACGAAGTTGACTCCATATTAATTGACGAAGCAAGGACGCCTCTTATTATTTCAGGACCGGTTGATGATAATACTGAGCTTTACACTAAAATAAACTCAATAGTGACAGCTTTAAGCAAAACTCATTATGATATAGATGAAAAAACTAGAACTGTAAACTTAAATGATAGTGGTATTGCAGCGGCTGAAGAATTGCTTATTAAAGCTTCCATGATTCAAAAAGGCACAAGCCTATATGATTTAGAAAATATGGAGCTTGTACATTATGTCAATCAAGCTTTAAGAGCTCATAATTTATTTGCAAAAGATGTTGATTACATAGTTAAAAATAATCAAGTGATGATTATTGATGAATTTACTGGACGTATGATGGAGGGTAGAAGATATTCAGATGGGCTTCATCAAGCTTTAGAAGCTAAAGAAAGACTCCCTATCCAAAATGAAAATCAAACTCTTGCCTCTATTACTTTCCAAAATTATTTTAGAATGTATACAAAGCTTGCCGGTATGACAGGTACTGCAATGACTGAAGCTTCTGAACTTAAAGAAATATATAATCTTGATGTAGTAGCTGTTCCAACTCATAATCCAGTTAAAAGAGTTGATCATGATGATGAAATATATGGCAGCATTAAAGAAAAATCTGATGCAATTTTAAAGCTAATAAAAAATTGTTATGAAAAAGGGCAGCCAGTATTAGTTGGAACTATTAGTATTGAGAAATCTGAACAAATTTCAGATATGCTAACAAAAAATAAAATTGCTCATAAAGTACTTAATGCAAAGTTTCATGAACAAGAAGCTTCAATTATTGCACAAGCTGGTAGATTTAAATCAGTAACTATTGCAACTAATATGGCGGGGCGTGGTACTGATATTATGCTAGGTGGTAATCCTGAAATGCTTATTAAAGATTTAGAAGAAGAAAATTTAAGCGCTGCAGATTATCAAAAAAAGGTTCAAGAGATAAAGAAGCAAATTGCTGATGAGAAAGAAAAGGTTATTGCAGCTGGTGGACTTTTTGTACTTGGAACTGAGCGTCATGAAAGCCGCAGGATTGATAATCAGCTAAGAGGACGCTCCGGCCGCCAAGGTGACCCGGGTGAAACTAGATTCTTCTTATCGCTTGAAGATGATTTAATGCGTATATTTGCTTCTGAGAGAATATCAGGTATTTTAAGAAATCTAGGGCTTAAAGATGGCGAGGCAATTCACCATCCAATGATCAGTAGAGCTTTAGAGAAAGCCCAGCAGCGAGTTGAAGCTCATAACTATGAAATCAGGAAAAATCTATTAAAATTCGATGATGTAATGAGCGATCAAAGACGCATCGTTTACGATCAAAGAAATAACTTCATTTCTAATGAGCATATTATAGATCTTCTTTATAATATGAGCGAGCAAGTAGTAAGTGAACTCGTTACAAAATTTATTCCTAAAGGTAGCTACCGTGAAGAATGGGATCTCGAAGGATTATCAAAAGAAGTTTATCGCTTATTTGGTTTAATCATTGACCCTCGTGAACTTGCAAGTCAAGAGATAGACGAAGAAGGTATTACCTCAACTATTAAACAAATTGTATCTGGCTTATTTAAACATAAGGAGGAACAATTTGGTTCTGATGTGATGAAAGAAGGTACTCGCTACGTTCTAATAGGCACACTTGATCAAGTATGGAAAGATCACTTACTTTCACTTGATCATTTAAGACAAGGTATTAACCTTAGAGCCTATGGTCAAAAGGATCCATTAAATGAATATAAAAGAGAAGCATTTACTCTTTTTGAATATATGCTTGACGGCTTAAGCTATAATTTTATTCAAAGAATGGCGCATCTCCATATTGATACAGGTAAAGCTGAGAATAAGGAAGCTGTATCGCTTAAGAATAAAAAGTTGCAAAAAACGTTTGAATCACGTCGTGATCCTGCATTTGAAAGCTTTAACTCAGGAACTACTATTGAAACAGAGTTAAAGCCTGCTAAAGCATTTGTTGATCCAAAAGACCGTGATCCAAGTAACCCTGAAACTTGGGGGAAAATTGCAAGAAACGAAGCTTGCCCATGTGGTTCTGATAAGAAATATAAACATTGCCATGGAGCTTAAGGATAACAAGCTTTTACAGAGAACAATATAAATAGGTATTACATGAGCAAACCAGTGATAGGAATTACGCTAGATCTTCAAAATGATTCAGAAAAATATAGCTATTCTCGCTATCCATGGTATGCGCTAAGACAAAACTATAGTCAGTCTGTTGCAAAATTAGGGGGGGTACCCTTTATGCTACCACTTGAAATAGACTTAATTGATGAGACACTTGACCTACTTGATGGTCTAATAATTACCGGGGGGGATTTCGATATCCACCCGAAACATTACGGTCAAGAAATCAAAAGTAGCAAAGTAACTACTATTGAATCAAGGACTGATTATGAGTTTGAGCTTTTTAAGAGAGCAAAAAAAAGGGGGGGGATACCAATATTAGGTGTATGTAACGGAATGCAAGTTATTAATGTTGCTTGTGGTGGAAGCCTGATTCAAGACATACCAGAACAAAGGCCTAGTAATATTAATCATGAGCAGCCATTCCCTAAAGATAGGCCTACTCATCCTTTAAAAGTTTTCGAAAATACAAAATTATTTGATATTGTTGGTGGAAAAACTGATTGGTCAGTAAATACTACTCATCATCAAGCAATTGATGAGGTAGGTCAAGGCTTGATAGTGTCAGCAATAGCTCCCGATGGGATAATTGAAGCTATTGAATCTGTAGAAGATGATTTTATAATTGGTGTTGAATGGCACCCTGAATATCTAGCTTGCGGCGATATTGATACAAAACTCTTTGCTGCTTTAATAGAAAAGGCAAGAGAGTACCAAAGGAAAAAGTAGTTAATGAAGTTTTCACAAGAAATTACTGTAGCACGAATTTGGAAACTATCTTTCCCTCTGATTTTAACTGCAATGTCTGGCAATTTAATGTATATTTGTGACAGACTAATGGTAAGCCAATATTCTGCTAGTAGTACTAACGCTATAGCCTCCTCACAAGTTGTAGTTGCTATTTTTTACATGTTATTATTCGGTATTTCATCAATTGCAGAAGTGTATGTTGGGCAGTATAATGGCGCACAGCAAACAGATAAAGTAGCTAAACCTGTATGGCAGATGATTTGGTTCTCATTTATAGGGGGAGCTTTAGTAATACCAATAGCTTTAGCCCTTAAACCTTATTTATTGCTTAAAGAATTTTACGCTGAGGCTGATATTTATTTTAATTACTCAGTTTACTGTCTTTTTCTTGCTCCATTAAATATCGCCCTAAGTGCTTTTTTTATAGGTAGAGGGGAAACTTTTATTGTAACTATGTCAGCTGTAGTTGCAAATATAGTAAATTTTATACTTAATTATATTCTTATATTTGGCACAAGCTTCCTTGCGCCTCAAGGTGTTAAAGGCGCTGTAATTGCTACTATTTTTGCCCAAGCTTTTTCATGCCTTATTCTAGCTGCGGTCTTTTTTAATAAAAAGAATAATAAAATTTATAAAACACGTAGAGCTTCATTTGACCTTCAACTATTAAAAGAATGTATCAAAGTTGGTGGAGCAACCTCTATAGGCCATACTGTTGAATTACTTGCTTGGACTACTGGCTTTAAAATTATAGCTTCTGCAAAACCTGAATACTTAACTGTTCACGTTATAGGCCAGACTATATTTTTTATGTTTTCATTCCTTGCAGAAGGGCTTAAGCAAGGAGTTTCGACCTTTGCATCAAATTTAATTGGAGCTAAGCAATTATCTTATTTGGATAAATTAATTAGTAAGGCTGCTTTTATACATATAATTATAATTTGCTGTATTGGATTGATAATATTATTCTTCTCAAGCCAAATCTTACATTTTTTCTTCCCAGATGTCATAGAACAAGGACTTTTTGAACCTGCTAAAATGGTGCTGTTCTTTGTGTGGTTATATATATTAATAGATGGGTTTGCTTGGGTAATTGCTGGGGTTTTGACCTCTGGTGGCGACACGCGATTTCTTATGATAGGTAATATTTTAACTTCTTGGCTGGCTTCGGTGGTACCTACGTATATTTTACTTCATATTATGATGCTAGATGACTATTTAGTAAGTTGGTATACTTGTATAGCATATGGGGTAATCAATTTATCGATATTTTACTATAGATATAAATATAGTAATTGGCTTAAACTTGATTTGAGTGAGGGTGAGAGCATAAGAAATTCACCTAATATAAGAGGATAAGGCATCTTTAACAAGTTGATTTAAAGATAAGTTATTTTGCTCTGCATAAATAGCTGCTTGCCTATGCACTTCTTCTCCGATTCTAACATTAAGGCTACCTTTAAATGGCTTTTCAGGATTTATATTTAACTCGCTGCAAGATTCAAGATAATCCTCAACGGCAGATTTAAAAGCTGCTTTTAATGTTTTCACATCTGTAGCTTTATAATTGATTAAGCTTTTAATATACTCAACCTTGCCAAAAAATACTTCCTCTTCATCAGAATAATGTACTGAACCTATATAACCTTTATATACCATCATATCTATCATTTTATTCGACTTAATTTTAGTATATCTATTACTTGTTTTAATACCAATTACTAGTTTTTCACTTCCATCTACTTCACCACTGCTCTTACCTTACCATCATGGAATTCAATGGCAATCGAACCTTTAGCTGCGGCAGCACTTGACAGCACTTTTCCGTCTTCGGATTTAATAATAGTAAAGCCTCTTTTCAACACTTTTCTGTAATCAAGGCTACCAAGTAGGCTTGCATGCATATTTACTTTTTGTGAGTATTTATCAATTATCCTATTAACCGACTGTAGCAAATAACCTTCAAATTTATCAAAATTGGCTTTTTTCTGATTCAAATTATTTTGCAGCCTTATAATTTTTATACTACTTGCAAGCTGTAATAATTTCGATAATTTTTTCTCAAATGATTGCTTTAACGCTGATTGTAGGCTACGCACCTCATTATCTAATTTCTGCTTCTTAATCATCATTACTCGCTCAGGACTAATGATGCTCAAAGGAAAACGACTTAGGGATAATGCTTTAATGGCAAGTAATTTTGGTAGAGATTCCTGCAAACGAATTGATAAATCATCTAATCTTTGTTCTTGAGCAAGTATTAACGTATATACATCTGGTAATGCATTAGCCTGGCATTTAAATTGATGTTGAAGCAGATTCAAGTATTTATTAATAGAGTTGGATAATTTATATTCTGCCTCTAAAATAGTTGCACGCAGCTGGCTGAATACTGGAACTGCAAGTTCTGCTGCTGCAGTTGGGGTTGGCGCACGTAGGTCTGCTGCAAAATCTATTAAGGTAAAATCTGTTTCATGTCCTACAGCTGAGATTAAAGGTATATTCGAATTTGCAGCAGCTCGCACTACTATTTCCTCGTTAAAGGCCCATAAATCTTCTATAGACCCTCCTCCTCGCGCTACTATAATAACATCAGCTTTAGGTATATTTAAATCCTCATATTTATTCAGCCCATTAATAGCTCCAGCAATTTCACCCGCAGCCGTTTGCCCCTGAACAGCAACTGGCCAAATTATAAGCTGCACTGGGCAGCGATCTTCAATCCTATGCCAAATATCACGAATAACAGCACCTGCCATTGAGGTTACAACAGCTATTGTTTTTGGGAAGAAAGGTATTGGCTTTTTTCGCTCTGGCGCAAATAATCCTTCCTTAATGAAGGCGGCTTTCAATTTCTCAAATTGCTGCATTAAAGCACCAATTCCAGCAATTTCTATCGATTCTACAGTCATTTGATATTTTGACTGACCGGCATATGTAGTGATTTTCCCGATTACTACTACCTCCAGGCCATCTTCAGGCCTGACTGAGATTTTAGCCATAGAATGACGCCAGCAAGTACAAGCAAGAACAGCATTTACATCTTTTATATTGAAGTAAGCATGGCCTGAGGCAGCAACTTTAAGCCCTGAAATTTCCCCTCTAACCCGCACATATTCAAAGTTTTCCTCAACCATTTTTTTTATTGCTGAAGAAATTTCACTAACTGAATATTCTGCAATATTAGAGAGATTTTGTTGCTCAGTAATTCCATTCGGTATATATAATGATTTATAGTTTACATCTTGCATTGATATTCGCTTGTATTTCTTGCTTGAAAGTAATAGTTTTATCTTCTAAAGGCTTAATCAAGCCTTTAAAAAAAGATATAACTATATATATTTTTAAATTTACATGACTAATATTATTTATCAATGAAAAAACATTTAGCTGTAATTTTTTTTAGTCTATTAACACCTTATAAAGCTTTTAGTCAAGCCAATGAAGGGAATTTACCCATTAACGATTCAAACAAGAGTCAACCAGAAAATTTTAATAATACCCTTCCAAAAAAAACCATAATAGGAAGTGGTGTTAATATTAAAGCTAAAACAGTAACCTATAATGCAAGCAAGGAGTTTATAAAAGCTATAGGAAACATAGAAGTTATTTCTGGAGATCACAAACTTACAGCTGATGAATTAACTTATGATATTGCAAAAGATGAAGTAACAGCAAGAGGAAATGTTATTGCGCGCGATAATAAAGGAATCACTGTTTACGGTGATTTTATTATACTTAAAAGCAAATTCAAAGAAGGGGTAATATCAGGCCTAATTCTTCACTTACCTGATAATGTAAAAGTTAAGGCACAACAAGCTATAAAACAAGGTCCTAATTATGGCTCCTTAAGGGACGCTTCCTATACGCCCTGTCCTACATGTAAAACAAGCTATCCTCTTTGGCGGTTACGTGCTAAACAAACAGATATAGATTTTGAAAAAGAAAGAGTGTCTTATAAACATGCTTTTTTTGAAGTTTTTGGTGTACCTATATTTTATGTACCATATCTTGTGCATCCAACGCCCAATGCAAAGGCTCAGTCCGGTATACTTGTACCACAAATACAAGATAATAGCTTAAGAGTACCCCTATATTGGCGCCCTAAATCAAATTTGGATGTCACGGTAACTCCTAGGATAATGCGAGGCAAAACTATATATGAAGGAGAGTTACGTCATAAAATTGAATCCGGGAGCTACCAAGTTCAAGGTAGTATATTGAAAGACGACAGGGCAAAGGAAAATAAAAATAAGAATTTGAGAAGGTCTAATAGAAAATACAGATATCATCTACTCTCTAATGGTGATTTTAACTATCATAATTATAATTATGGTTTTGTATTAGAGAATAGCTCAGATAAAAGCTATATGAAAAACTATGGATATGGTAGTAAACCTTATTTAACTTCAAGAGCCTACATAGATAACAGCAATAATTTACAATATTACACAATTGAAACTTTGAAATTTCAAGGAATGCGAAAAAGAGATAAGCATTCAACAGACCCTGTTATTTTACCGCATGTATTTTTTAAGAAGTTATTTTCTAGCGAGGATAAAACTATAATTACTACTCTTGAAAGCGATATGTTAGCCTACAGACAACCTGACGGGACTAAAGTCAATCGAGCTTCAATTAAAGGAGTTGGCACTAAAAAGGTTCTTAACGAAGGACATGTTGTAGATCTCTCCGTTTACTTGAGAAGCGACCTCTATAGCAATAGCTCTCAACAGCAATCGCAAAATTACTATTCACCAGTTGAACGCAACAAATATAATAAAAATGTTAGTAAAAGCTACGTTATACCTGAGCAGCATACGTCTTGGAAATATCCTTTACTTCATTTAATTAAAGATGGAAATTATTTCGAAATAGAACCGCAAGCATTACTCGTTTTAAGCGGAAACCACAATAAGCATAAGGATTATTTGATTAATACTGACAGTCAAAACTTAGAGCTTAAGGATGAAAATATTTTCTATAGTAATAGATATAGTGGAATAGATAAGCATGAACATGGCACAAGAGCGAGCTACGGCATTAAAATAAGTTCCCATAATATTGATAAAAACATAAATAGTTCATTCTTTTTAGGGCAACTTTATAAGTTTTCTAATGATCAAACTTCATATATCCAGAATAATAAGGATAAAAAACATTCAGATTTAGTTGGTAAAATAGCTTTAGATTTTTATGAGACTACCGATATATATTATAAATTTGCAAAACACCCTAGAAAAGTATCATCCGAAAAGGAAGAAATTGGGATCTCTACGACTTTGAGCAAACTAACTACTGCAGCAAACCTTTCCTCTGTTAAAAATTATAAAATTGCAGAGGAAGATAAATATATAAGACAATCTAATTTAAATATTGGTTATAAATTAAACGATAATTGGCATTTTGGAACAGGCATTCGAACTAATCTATCTTCAAGTTCAGCAAGAAAGATAATTGACTACGGTATTCACGTGACATATTTTGGAGAATGTGTTAAAATTACTGCAAAATTTATAAATAATTATACCTCGGATAAAGAACGTGGTATTAAGAAAAACCGCTCAAATACCTTTAGTATAGGGCTTAGAACACTTAACTATTAAACATTTAGGATCGTATATGAGATATATATCGCTATTTTTTTTAGCTATAATAATAAATTGTAACGCTTTTGCTGAAACCCAAAATATCGTTGCTATTGTTAACGATACACCTATTACTTTAAAAGAGTTTACTGATAGAAGGAAATTTCTCCAATTTATTAATAATATTGAAGAGCTTACTTCGGCAGCAGAGGTACAACTTAACAGGACAACTATTAAAACATTAATTGATGAGCAATTATTCATTAATGAAGCAAAAAAGTTCAAAATGGAAATTAGTGAAAGAGAAATTAATCAATCTATTCAAAGGATAGAGAAGGATAATAAAATGTCTTCAGGGCAATTTATTGAGAACCTTAAAGCAAATAATATAAGTGTAGATACTTTAAAACAGCAAGTTAAGTCTCAAATAATCAAAGAAAGATTAGCTTATGAGTTTTCTCACAATATTGATATTAATAGAAACGAAATTAATAATCACGCGAAGCTTTCTAATAAAGACATATCAGCTATCAGCGACAACGAATATGACTATATTGCTAATGCTCTTGCTAATAAAAAGATTGCAATTCAGGTGCAAAAATATTATGACAAACTCAAAAGAAAAGCTTATATCAAAATTTTCTTAAAATGATATCTAATAACCTACCTTCAATCTATGAACATGCTAAAAGATTTGGTATTATTGCTAGAAAGAGCTTAGGCCAAAATTTCCTCTTCGACGAGAATATAAATGATAAAATCGTCAGGCTCTCAGGCAATATTGAAGGGCAAAATGTCATTGAAATTGGCCCTGGACCTGGGGGTTTAACAAGATCGATACTAAAATCTAATCCAAAAAAACTCATAGTAATTGAAAAAGATAAGAGATGTATTGAACTTTTAAAAGAGATTCAAGAAATGTACCCTCAATTAGAGATTATTTCTGATGATGCTCTTAAAATAAGTATTAATGAACTAAGCAGCAAATTTGATAATATTGAGAGTAAAGTTAAAATTATTTCTAATCTTCCTTATAATATTGGAACTGTTTTACTTTTTAATTGGCTTGATGAGATTAATTATATTACCGATCTAACCTTGATGTTTCAAAGAGAAGTTGCTGATAGAATTTGCGCTAAAGAAAATACAAATGCTTATGGTAAATTATCAATTATGGTCCAACTACTTGCGAAAGCTGAGAAAGTAATGGATCTATCGCCTAAAGCATTTACCCCAGCGCCAAAAGTTTCTTCAGCTATTGTGAAAGTAACTCCACTGAATAATCAACCACAAAAAGAATTGGTTGAGACAATAAAAAAACTGGTTGATGCGGGTTTTGCCGGAAGGCGTAAGATGATAAATAAATCTCTTAACCCTGTAATTAAAACGCAAGAAATATATAGTAAAGCCGGTATTAAACCAACTCTTCGTGCTGAGAATCTATCTCTTGAAGATTACAAGACTCTTGCTGAAATTATAATAAATAGCCAGTAATTTTAAGCATCTAAAATTATTTAAGCTAGGCTTATTAGTTATATTAAAACATAGATTTCTGTACCTTAATAATACACTCCTGAAGTTTTTTGCACTAAAATTAACAAATTTTCTATTTTTTAACTTCTTATTTATGGTTTATGCAGTAAATTAACTATTAATTACAGAATTAATATATAAATTTTATGTTTGGGCGCTCTAAAACAGACAGTGAAAAAATTGACGTTACTGCTGGTCAAAATGCTGTAAAAGCCGTTAAAAATTGGTACTCTGAAAGATATGACAGGGTAATAGTACAGAGAAATATCTTTTTCTTGCTTCTATTATTTTGCTTAAGTCTAGTGTTAATCTCAATTTTTGCCATTTCAAGAATTTCTACTTCGAAATCCTTTGAGCCATTTGTAATACAAATTGAAGAAAATACTGGAGTTGCCAAAATCGTTAACCCAGCCTCTAGTGAGATATTAAGCGGTAATGAAGCTTTAGCACAATATTTTATTAAAAAATATATTAGCGCTCGTGAAACATATAACCCAGTCGATTTTGGTACATATTCAAGACAAGTAGTACGACTACTATCCTCACAGGCTGTATTCTGGCAATATCTTGGTTTCTTAAGAGATGAAAAAAATAATTTTGCTGTCAAATATAACGATAAGAATACAACTTACTTAAGAGTAAAATCTTGGTCAAAGCTAGATAATGGTGGCAATAAATATATGGTGAGATTTTCGATACATGAAACTGCTGGCACTAGAAGTATATTTAACAAAATTGTTGTTGTAGAGTTTAAATATTCTCCAATGAGTTTAAAGGATGATGATCGAGATATTAATCCTGTAGGATTTCAAGTTATAGGTTATAGGGTAGATGATGATAAGAGTTAATATTATTAAAATATGCGCAGTATTCTCACTTTATAGCTTTCTGAATTTAGCTATTGCCGAAGCTGCAACAAATTCTTTAGACAATATGTCTTTAGGAGAGAGCGTTGCAGCTAATTATTCTCAAGCAGATTACCTTAATGAAGTCGCACTCAAAAGTAACAATTCTGCTTATGATGATAATCTTCCTATTACAGTAGATAATAGGATTAAAACATATATCTACAATCCCAACGAGATTTATTTACTAGTTCTTCATTTTGGTTTCCAGTCCCATATTGAATTTGCCAAAGGTGAGGAAATAGAAACTCTCTCACTTGGCGATACTTATGCATGGAAGCTAACTCCTCTAGGGAACAGGTTATTTATAAAGCCTATGGAGAAAAATATCAGAACAAATATGACAATAATCACTAATAAGAGAACTTATCAGTTTGATTTAGTAGCAAAAGATTTAGATGACGAAGATGAGAAAGATTTAGTTTATTTAGTTCGCTTCTTCTATCCAAAGAAAAAATAATTACGGATTTAGAACATGGCTGAAGAAAAAAATAAAAAAATTGAGCATGTAGTAGAACCGGAAGTAAGTAATGAGCTTTCTCAGGTAGCTACAAATCCAGCTAAAAGTATGGCTCTTGTAGGCATAATTGGTGTAATATTTGTTGCTATTTTCTATAATTTATTCTTAGCAAAACCAAAAAATGAAGAGCCTAAACCTGAAACTCCTAGACCAATAGAGTCACAAATTGTTAAACCTAATGCTGATGTAGCGGACTTACCAGAAGTTCCAGCCTTACCTGAACCTAAATTAGTTGAGCCAACTCCGCCTCCACCGCTGCCGGCACCAGTTGAGCCTCCGCCCGTAGCATTGCCACAACCAGCTCTTCCTACAGAAGCTCCTCCAACAAAGGTAGCTACAGATGGGATTCTAACCGGCCCTTCTGAAGAAGAGAAACGTAGAAGAGAAATGAAACGTAAGTCGCCAATAATTGTAAAAGACGGGGGCGTTCCTCCAAAACCTCCTGTTACAAGCGTAGTTAAGATGCAATCTTTAGAATATACTCTTGGAAGGGGTAAAATTATAGATGCTGTTTTAGAGTCTGCTGTAAATACAGATTTTGGCGGTGAGATTAGGGCTTTAATTTCTAGAGATATTTATTCAGAAAGCGGTCGAGTAATATTAATTCCAAAAGGATCACGTATATTCGGCAATTACTCTGCAGGTATCGGAAGTATAAATGGTAGAGTCGAAATAACTTGGGATAGAATAGACCTTGCATCAGGATATAGGTTAACCTTAAACGCTCTAGCCATAGATAACCTAGGTAGGAAAGGTGTAGCAGGTAGAGTAGATAATAAATATAGAGAAAAGATTACAAATGCAGTACTTATTTCTGCTTTTAATATTCTTGCCGCTAGAGGGATAGATAAACTAGTAAAACCAGTTGCGTCAACTCAAACAGCTGCAACAAGCCAAGCAGCGGCTACAGCCATTACAACTGCAGCAACAAATGCCGCCTTAGCGCCTGGAGCTACATATGCAACTGTTTGTACAGCCATCCAAAACGCAATTACTGATAAAACTTCAACTGCATATAACCAGTCGGTTAGTGAATGTACTAGAATTGCTGGCAGCGGTGGTACAGCTCAACAAATGTTACAGGAAGCAACTACCCTTGGGTCAACTATCGCAACAAGCTTAGCAAGTACAGCCGCAGAGAACACAACACCTACAAAAGCACAAAAAGCAGCAGAAGATTCATATAAAGATGTGACAGAGACGTTTAAAGATATACTAAAACAGGAAACACCTGAGCCAACTATTTCTATAGATCAAGGTAAGCCTATTAAAATATATGTAACAAAAGATTATGAGTTCCCAAAAGAAGCCGTGTTTAAATCAAGGTTGGTGAAATGAGTAATGCAGCACTTGAAACATATTTAATGCCTTTTAAAGAACTATTCGCCGAAGAAGGCGTGAACGAGATAATGGTAAATAAACCAGGCGAAGCTTGGGTAGAAAAGCGTGGCGAGAATAGAAAAGAGGTACTAGCAGCAATTGATTTCGATCATTTACTTGGACTTGGTAGGCTTGTTGCTCAATCTACTGATCAAACAATTTCTGAAGAAAAACCACTTCTTTCTGCAACCCTGCCTAATGGTTATCGTATACAGGTAGTATTTCCTCCAGCAACAGAACCAGGAAAGGTTGCAATGGCAATTCGTAAAGGTGCTGGAATGATCCTTACCCTTGAAGATTATGATAAAATGGGAGCTTTTCAAAATACTGCAACAGGCACTGTACATGATGAAGATACTGATATATTGAAGCAATATTTAAAGGAAAATCGAATAAAGGATTTCCTCCAACATGCAATAGTTTCTAAGAAAAATATTATTATTAGTGGCGGTACATCTACCGGTAAAACAACTTTCACAAATGCAGCACTTTTATCTATTCCAGCTCATGAACGCTTAATTACCGTAGAAGATGCACGAGAAGTAAATCTGACTAACCATGAAAATAAAATACATTTACTTGCTTCCAAAGGTGGGCAAGGTAGAGCTAAAGTAACGACCCAAGATTTAATTGAAGCATGTTTGCGCCTTAGACCTGATAGAATCATCGTAGGGGAACTTAGGGGCACAGAAGCATTCAGCTTTCTACGTGCAATTAACACAGGTCACCCAGGATCAATATCGACCCTACACGCAGATACACCAGCAATGGCCTTAGAGCAATTAAAACTTATGGTGATGCAAGCAGGACTCGGCATGCCTCCTGCAGAGATTAAGCAATATATAAAGTCTGTAATCGATGTAGTTATCCAATTAAAAAGAGGTAGTGGAGGCCGTCGCTACATTTCCGAAGTTTACTTTAGAGGCTTAGAAGAAGAACAAGAAAATGGATGATAGTAAATTTGTACTTACCTTACGTAACTTCTTTGTTGTTGCCTTAGCTCATATTTGTGCGATTGTTGGTCTATTCTGGATAAGTGGTGTTGCAATTGCTTTTTTCACTAACGAGCTTCACTTAATAGGGTTAAATGATAATGCACTTGAAATAACTTATAAATGGCTTAAATGGTTGATCTCCGCATGGTCACAACTCCCTTATGACGGCTATAATTATTTAAAGATTAAACTAGTCCTTTCTGTATTAGTACCTTTCTTAGTTGTTGCAATAATTTACCATAAAAATTTTGATAAAATAAAAGAATGGCGCCCTTATAAGTCTAAAGAAAAAGTATATGGTGATGCTAGCTGGGCAACACAATCTGATATTGAAAGAGCGGGCCTTCGATCAAAACAAGGTATGCTTCTTGGTAAAGATAATAAGGGTTATTATGTAGCTGATGGTTTCCAACATGCGCTTTTATTTGCGCCAACAGGTTCTGGTAAGGGTGTTGGTTTTGTAATACCTAATCTCCTATTTTGGGATCATTCGGTAGTAGTACATGATATTAAACTTGAGAATCACGAGCTTACAAGTGGTTGGAGAGCGCAACAAGGACAACAAGTTTTTGTTTGGGAACCAGCAAATCCTGATGGAAAAACCCATTGTTATAATCCTATTGATTGGGTAAGTAATAAACCTGGCCAAATGGTCGATGACGTTCAGAAAATTTCTAATCTTATTATGCCTGAGAAAGATTTTTGGAACAATGAAGCAAGAAGCTTATTTGTAGGCGTTGTATTATATTTAATTGCTGACCCGTCAAAGCCAAAATCATTTGGTGAAGTGGTACGTACGATGAGAAGTGATGACGTAGTATATAATCTTGCAGTTGTTTTAGATACACTTGGTAAAGTCATTCACCCAGTTGCATACATGAATCTTGCAGCATTTTTGCAGAAAGCTGATAAGGAACGTTCAGGCGTTATATCTACGCTGAACTCTTCGCTTGAACTTTGGGCTAACCCATTGATTGATGCTGCGACCGCAACTTCTGATTTTAATATTCAAGAGTTTAAAAA
>JAJFBM010000031.1 GCA_020697135.1 Rickettsiaceae bacterium | reverse complement strand
GTTTTATTAGTAACAATCGCTTTTTCAATGATAGATTCAATATCATTGATACTATTTTCAATTTTAAAATGTCCTTCAGCAATATGTGATTCATCAAGAATATCATTAATAAAATCTAGAATTAAATTAGCATTTAAATTTATACCATTTACATAATCTTTATAACTCACAGGAATAGGACCAAGCAGCTCTTTTTGCATAATCTCTGACCCCGTTAAAACAAATCCTAAAGGAGATCTTATCTCATGAGCTGTGAAAGCTAAAAAATCCGTTTTAGATTGCGTAGCTTTAATCGCTATTTGTGAAGCCTTTTCAGCTTGCGTTCGAAGCCAAGTTTCTCTCTTATATATTGAAATTATTAAACATAAGAAGAAGGAAGAAAAGATGGAAATCTCAAGGAACTTCGTTAAAACTTTACTAAAGATATTTTTACTGATTTCATCATCAGCAATGCTTATAAGTAATATAAAAGGGTATTTATCTAACTTTTTAACATAATAATTCAAGCCACTAATCATATCTAGATAAGAAAATTCCTTACTATTATTTGAGAAAAAATTGATTTTTTTCAACATTCCAGTAAGATTGTGACTTACTATATATTCATCTTTTACCCCAATTTTAGAAATAATTGACTGAGATTTTATAATTACTCTTAGGCGCTTATCGATGATTGCAAAATTTGTATATTCATTCCTTTTTCTCTCATTCAACCTTTGAGTTAGCGTAGCTATATCAAACCCAACAGTAATACTTCCAATATATTCACCTCTATTATTTGTTACTCCAATGGTCGCTGGGATTACTTCTTTATTGCTGATCGACCCTCTAATTGGAGTTCCATAATGTATCTTATTAGGCGAAATCTCTGATATGAAATTACTGCTATAAATATAATCAATTGGCCTATTAATTATACCTTCTTGGCTATTTACCCTCATTATATGATTAGCATCAGTCCAGGAAAACGCTGTCCAACCAAACATATTATTAATATTAAGATTAGTACTATAAGCATTTAATATTCGGTAAATATGCTCATAATCCTTGTGATGAGGCTTGATCTGCTTTGCAAGCATTTCCAAAATATAGGTTGTATGAGCTAAGTCTTCAGAAAATAACTTCTCCAGCCTATCCGCTTCAATATGCATATTATGGATTACACGCTGCTTGATGTCAGCATAGGTTTTTATGAAAAATATAACTGTAAGAAGCAATACTATGAAAGCTATTAAGAAAGCTATTAGCTTAATATTTGATTTGTAATCTTCTGAATTTACAGCTATAACGTCTTCAGATTGTTGTATCATTTACAAAAAATTTTTATCTACATTTTTAGTAGGCATCATAAATGCTTGAATGTTTATATTATACACCATGTAATGTTATATAAATAAATTTTAATTTTGCAAAGAGTTTAATATGAAACTTTATTTATTTAATACTAAAACACGTCAAAAAGAATTATTTACACCGATTGATCCTAAAAACATTGGGATGTATGTATGTGGACCGACTGTTTATGACCACCCACATATTGGTAATGCTCGTCCAGAAGTAGTTTATGACGTTTTATTTAGAGTCTTAAAGCTCATATATAAAGAAGAATCTGTTAATTATGTACGCAATATTACAGATGTTGATGATAAAATCAATAAAAGGGCTAAGGAATTAAGCATTAGCATTAAGGAACTTACCGATAAAACCACAGAAAATTTCCATCATGATATGGCTTATTTAAATTGCCTTTCACCAGTGGTTGAACCAAGGGCTACCGATAATATCTCTCAAATGATTTATATTATTGAGAAGCTAATTGATAGAGGTCATGCATATGTAGTAGATGGAGAAGTATTTTTCTCAGTTACAAGCTACCCTGATTATACTGAGCTATCCCAGAGAGACCTAAACGAAATGTTAGTTGGTGTTAGGGTTGAAGTTGAAGAAAGTAAAAAGCATCCTGCGGATTTTGTGCTATGGAAACCAGCCTCACCTAATGATGACATATCATCAATATTTGATAGCCCTTGGGGAAAGGGGCGTCCAGGCTGGCATATTGAGTGTTCTGCAATGAGCCATAGATATCTTGGTGAAGAATTTGATATTCATGGTGGAGGAGCAGATTTAATCTTTCCTCATCATACTAATGAAATTGCTCAAAGCTGTGGCGCTTTTCCAGGGTCAAAATTTGCTAATTATTGGGTACATAATGGTTTTTTAACAGTTAATGGCGAAAAGATGAGTAAATCTTTAGGTAATTTCATTACTGTAAGAGACCTTATTAATAAGTCTGTTCCTGGAGAGGTTATAAGATATTTACTGCTTGCAACACATTACCGCAAGCCACTTGATTATAACGATAAAGCTTTATATGACGCTAAAGAGTTTATAAATTATCTATATAGAACTATTGAAAATGCTGGAATAAAAAGTAATGCTATCATTCATAACGCTGATTTACCGAAAAGCTTTATTGAGCCCTTACTTGACGACTTAAATACTCATCAATGTTTTGTATATCTTCATGAGCTTGCAAAAGCAATAAATAAAGAAGCTAATAGCGAAGAAAGACTTAATAAAGCTCATGAATTAATTAAATGCGCTAATTTTCTAGGATTTTTATCGCAAACTCCTGATAGTTGGTTTAAAGCAGATGTTGACCAAGATTTTATTCTAAATAAAATAAAAGAAAGAGAAACTGCTAAGCAAACCAAAAACTGGAATTTAGCTGATAGTATTAGAGCAGAACTTCTTGCAAAAGGCATAATTTTAGAGGACAAACCTAGTGGACTAACTCATTGGCGTAAGGAATGAGAATATGGTAAAGCGAATCGCACTATTATTTAATTTAACTTTCTTTATAACTATAGCTGAAGCGTCAGCCGAACAGGATTATATTAACAAAGACCTTACCCCTACTGATAATCTCGTTGAGTTATTTAGAGAATTTACACCAATGCTCAAGGATTGCAACTAAAAACCCTAATCCTAAAGTTATTTTATTAATAGGTGGCACTATAAATAAGATGCGCAAACGAGTAAATTTTCTTGTTAAATTAGTTACTGAGAAGAAAATTAATATTACACCAGCAACTGAGATAGTATTTTTAATTAGCGATCGGGACTTAAACACAGTTGAAAAAAGCAAAGAAGTACAATTTCATGACAGTAAATATCATTTTAGTACTAATTGGAAGGCGCCACAAAAACTTGCCCAAACCGAGTATGAGCTTGCAAAAATTATCTGGTCACAAATCGCAATGCCTATACAACTCAGAAAAGCAAAGATCAAATTTATAAGCGCACAAAGAAAGAAAGCAATTGATCATAAAGACTCAAAATTGGTTGTTTATCGCCCTTCAACAATAGATACGCTAGCAAAATGGCTTGATGAAAATAAAGTCAAATCAGAACATTGCTTATGCGTTGCAAATCAACCCTTTGTAAAATATTATGAATATGTTATCAAAAGAGGATTACTCCAAGAAAATCGCAACGGAATTACAGTTGAAGCAATAGGACCAGCAAAGCTTAATAACGATTATATGCTTGCAATATATCTCGACAATATTGCTCGCAGCCTATACGAAATTACTGTAACAGAAAATTTAAAACAACTCCGCGGCATTAAGAAATAATAACTAGAAAGCAGGTATTTAAGCTGTTCTATTCATATTTTTAGTACAAAAAGTTAAAAAATCGCAATTAAGTTCTAAAAATATTGTAGCTTTTTTACCAAATATATGCTAAAAGGAATATTATTTATTTTTTAACTAATATACATTAATATTTATACTCGAGGTTTATTATCATGAGTTCTGAAGCAAAAACAAATAAGGATAACTTTAATAACGATATCCTTACAAATGTAAAATACATTTGTAAATCAAGTTCTCTTATTACAGAGTCACTACAAAAGGGGTGCGATATAACCCAACTATCTAATGGAGATATTATCGTTACTGAAGTAAAAATTGTCAACGTACAATATTCATGGGACGCTGAAAAAGGTAAAATGATAAGACTTGGCAACTCTAATAATAAGAAGTAATTCTAAAGATCACTAAGTAATAAATTCACTCAGTGATCGAATTTAAGCACCTATTACAATATATTTTCTTAAATGTCTTTCTTTATTACCATAAAATAGTTAACCCCAATATCATGACTTAAACTCCATTGCCATTGCAATGGATTGAAGTTTAAGCCTTTCATATCTACTAAATTAAGTTTATTCTTTAATAAATAAGGCACAATTTCAGAAGGCTTTAAGAATTTACTAAATTCATGGGTACCAATAGGGAGCCATCTTAAAATGTACTCGGCACCAATTATTGCTTGTAAATAAGCACGCAAAGTCCTATTTATTGTACTTATAAACAAAATACCATCTTTATTAAGTAACCGAGCAAGATTTTCAATAAAAATTTCAATATTAGAAATATGCTCAATAACTTCAAGAGCAACAATTACATCAAAAGGCTCATGCGATAAATCTTCAATTGCCTTATGACGGAAATCTACATTAACGCCAAATTTTTTGGCACTAAGTGCGGCTACCTTGATATTTCTCTCACTAGCATCAAGAGCTGTTACATTGGCTCCAAGCTTAGCAAGAGGAATTGATACAAGCCCTCCCCCGCAACCTATATCTAAAATTTCTAGGTCTGATAATGAATTTTCTGCGTCTTTTTTATTGAAATGCTTAAGTATTTCATTCTTAAGATAACTTAAGCGAGTAGGATTTATTAAATGAAGAGGCTTAAACTTACCATTAGGATCCCACCACTCATCAGCTATTTTTGAAAATTTTTCGACCTCTTCAGTGTCTATAGTTGTACGCTTAGTCATGTATATTATTATCTAACTTATTTAATATACACAATAACGGAGATGTTAACCTCAAATCAAGCACTGTTTTAGAAAATTACAACTTAATCCACAAAATACCTAAGTGACATTGAAACTTGATAGGATTTCACTTTACCAAAACTATATGTATAAGTAGGGTCAGTATGTCTTTTACCGCTCAACGGATGAGCAGGACCATAAGTACCTCTAGCACTTGATTTGAGTGTACCGTAATTTATGAACCTATAACCAAGATCACATAATAATTTATCGGTTATGTTAAAGGTTAAACCACCCCCAATATTCCAGGCGTAATGAGTATTACCACCTCTACGCTGCACGTTTACTAATCCATTATCACTGTTATATGCTTTTATATTACTAGTTCTATTACGAGAATATCCCATACCAAAGAATATATATGGCTTAAATAATTCAAAGTTTTTTGGAGCGTAATATATATTAAATAATAAAGCAGCATGTGAGGAAAATAGATCTGTATGTCCCCCTGCTGCCTTTTCTATTTTTGTCTTAGTAGGAGGGGTATATAAAACTTCAACTTCACCTCTATAGTCATCCAAAAATTCATAACCAACTGCAATTCCGCCAAATGTACCATTTGAAGTTAGATATCTATCCTTAGGCCCTTCATTATTCTCAGCTGCGGCGGCGCCTTCTTCACCAGCAGGTTTGTTTTCAGGCTCATAATTTTCCTCTATTTGATTTTTGATCATAAACCCGGTATCAAGACGTATATATTGTTTTGGTTCATAATTTCTCTGCCATGGAGCATAAGCATGTGCGGATATTGTAAATAGTGAGGTAGTTATAAGGATAGATAAATTCTTTATCATAATTCATGGCCTAATTATTCATTATTTAAGAATTATTAGGCCATATAGTTAATAAGATATTAAAAAGATGTTTTTATGATTTTAGTACTTGCTTTATCATTTTTATAGTTTCATTCTTGCCATAAAGTGCAATGAATGAACCAAGGCGTGGCCCTTCAGATTGACCTAATAGAATCTCATATAATGCCTTGAAAAAGTCACGTAAATTTTCATAACCTGCCTCAGTACCAATAGAATAGATTCCGCTCTGAATTTCTTCAGGAGTTTCTTGCCCCTTTAAGGTATCTAAAAATGCTTGAACTTTTTCAAGTAAGCTCTTTTCTTCATTAGTTGGTGCTCTATAATGCTTATTTGCTTTAACAAAATCATGATAATACTGCACAGCAAATTCAGCCAAGCGATCTAGAAATGGTGAGTTTTCAGGCGTAGCCTCAGGTGCATATTTAGAGATAAAACCCCAAAGCACGGATTTATCGTCAGGGTTACATGCTGATGCAAGATTGAGCAGCAATGTGTATGTAAGGCCATAAGTTTCAACTCTCGGTACATCACCTCCATGAATATGGAATACAGGATTCGCATATTTTTTTACGCCATCCTGCTCTTCAAAATATTTTCGATTGAAGGTTATATATTCATCAACGTTTTTCGGTATAACATCAAAATATAATCTTTTAGCTTTATTTGGAGATTGGTGCATAAAAAGCGCCATACTCTCAACTGGTGCATATTTTAGCCATTCATCGACAGTAATTCCGTTACCTTTAGATTTAGAAATTTTTGCACCGTCTTCACCAAGAAATAATTCAAAGAAATATTGTGTCGGTGGATTTCCGCCTAGGATTGAGCATATTCTACTATATAGCTGCGCATTTGGTAAATGGTCCTTCCCATACATTTCATAATCAACGCCAATTGCAGCCCAACGCATACCAAAATCTGGCTTCCATTGCAGCTTACAATTTCCTCCAGTTACAGGGACTTCAACGAGAGAACCATCTTCATCTTTATAAGTGATAGTACCTTTATCTAAATTTGTTTTTACAACTGGCGCTTGCAGCACACGTCCGGTTTTTGGACAGACTGGCAAAAATGGAGAATATGTTGCTTGCCTTTCATCGCCAAGAGTTGGCATTACAACATTTTTAACTTCATCATATTTCTCAAGAACTCGCAGTAGCATATGGTCGAATTTACCAGATTTATACCATTCAGTCGCACTTTGAAACTCATATTCAAAATTAAATGCATCCAAAAATGAGCGAAGTTTTGCATTCATATAGTGACCAAAACTTTCCTTCTCACCAAATGGATCAGGGATCGCAGTGAGCGGCTTCCCCATATGTTGAGCTACCATTTCTTGATTGGGAATATTACCTGGCACTTTCCGAAGCCCATCCATATCATCAGAGAAGCAAAATAGCCTTGTTGGAATATCGGAAAGAAGCTGAAATGCTTTTCTAACCATAGTTGTACGTGCAACCTCACCAAAAGTACCTATATGAGGTAGGCCTGAAGGGCCGTAGCCTGTTTCGAATAAAACATAGCCTTTTTCAGGAGTTTTGTGATTTATACGATCTAATATTCTTTGTGCTTCTAAAAACGGCCAAGCCCTAGACTCTAAAGCATCTTTTACAAATTTTGTTCTATCAATCATATTTTTTTCGTATTATATTTATTGTTTTGATATAGAATAATGATTTATACTTATATCAAATTTTTCAAGAAATGCTATCATTATGAAATGTGAATTAATATTTGCTCATCCAAAAAGATATTTTACATTAATGATGAGCCTATCCGCTACAATAGTTTTATCTGCTATTTTTGTAGAATATGCTCTAAAACATAAAGCATGCATATTATGCTTATACCAAAGAATCCCTTATATTATTATATTTGCTATCTCTGCTTTATCGCTATTTTCAAGCCGCTTATATAAAATTGCATTCTTTATGAATTTTTTAGCCTTAATAGCAAGCGCAATTCTTGCAAGCTATCATTTTGGTATTGAGCAAGGGTTTTTCTCTGAAACAGCTAATTGTTTAAGTAAAACACCTATTGTAACTAATGATACAAGTGATATACTTAAATTAATTGAAGATACTGCAGCAGTTTCCTGTAAAAATGTAAGTTTTACAATTTTAGGCCTTTCAATGGCTTTTTGGAATATCATAGCAAGCCTTACTTTATTAATATTTAGTGTTATTACTTATGCAAAAACGAAAAAAGCAACTACCAATTAAACATGATAAAAAGTCGATTATTGACTCTATACTTAGAGTGAATCATGCTGGCGAATATGGTGCAAAACGTATTTATGAAGGTCAGCTTGCCTTTACTCGTGACAAACATGCAAAAGCGCAAATTAAGAAAATGCACGATCAAGAGCTTGCTCATTTAAACTATTTCGAACAACAAATAATAGAAAATAAATCCCGCCCTACTGCGCTGATGCCTATTTGGCATGTGGGTGGGTATGTGCTAGGTGCATTTACTGCGCTACTTGGCCATAAAACTTCTATGCTATGTACTCAAGCTGTCGAAGAAGTGATTGCCGATCATTACCAAGAACAAATCGATGATCTTGAAGATTACCATTTTACCGACAAAGATGTATTAAAACAAAAAATCACCCAGTTCCGCAAAGAAGAACTTGAGCATAAAGTTATTGCAGAATTTAATAACGCTGCAGAAGCCCCTTTCAATAAATTACTTACCTTTGGTATTCAGACAATATGTAAGACTGCAATTGCTTTAAGTAAAAGAATATAGTTTATATATTTACCATAAAACTTCATATTAAATAGATTTAGTAGAAGAGGTAATAAGATGATAATATCTAACGAACAATATACTCAACTTATTAATACTCTCAAAGCTCATCCAGATTTTGTCATTGAGGATTTGAATTTTATTATTCTTACAGAGCATCTTCAAAAGTATATGGATATAGACAAAAAAAGCCAGGAGGGTTCTACTGCTCTTCATTATACACTATATCTAAAGAACGCTGAAGCAGCTTTAATAATTTTACAATGGGGAGCAAATATAAATATTTTAAATTCAAATGGTTATTCACCTTTTAAACTTTTATTAAATTATATTTCTACATATGCGTTAGATTACAAATCAAAATTTTATAGCAGCGATTTAAAAAATTTTAACTACTATTATAATTTAATTGAACATTTCATTATTAAGGGAGCAAATATAAATGAAGTAAATTTTTCATTCCAAAGCATCTTACATATTGCGGCAAGTTTTAGAAAAAATTCGCTCATAAATTTGTTATTAGAAAAAGATATAAATTTAGAACAAAAAGATATAGAGGGATATACAGCGTTAGAGAGATCTATTCAGTTTCAGTCACTGGAAGCATTTAAACTCTTACTGCTTAAGGGCGCAGAATTTACTAAAAAAACTCTAAATAAGTTATATGATCAACCTAAAATATATGACTTTTATTATAACTATAAAAAATTTATACAGAATAATTATATAAGGTTAAATCAACAAGACGAAGAAGGTAATACTAATCTTCATGTAGCTTTAGAAAAAAAAAACTATAACTCCGCAAAAGATTTAATAATTAATGGCGCATCATTAGCTATCCCCAATAACAACGGAATTAGACCTATCGATCTAATCAATAATATAATTAAAAATATCTTTTTTTATCCTGATAAGCTTTTTACTGTTAATAAACCATTTTTACTTATCAAATCATTGATATGTGAATCCAAATCAATAGCTAAATTTAAATTATATATTGACCCTTTAATTAATAAATATATCGCTAATAAAATTCTTTCTGAGGATGGCCTTAACAAACTAAAAGAAGTTTTAAAAGCTAAAAATGACGAATTAGGCACCAGCGGATGTAAATCATATAAAGACTATTATGGTGAAAATTGGTACAAAATATTAGAAATATGCAAAGATATTAGCCCGAAGACTCAAGGATCTTTAGTCATTAACTCCCTTCCCAAAGAACTCTTAAAAGAAATAGGTATATTTGTATATTATAACTCTGAATATTATCAATATGAAAAAACACTAGAGCCTATTGTTAATAATTATTATCATCAAACCACCTTATTAGGAACTGAAAGTATAGAATAATAAATAATTTCGCATTTAAAAAATCTTTTAATAGCGATACTTTCCTAAGTTTTTGTACCGAATCAACTGCAAGCCACCTGCTAAGTGTAGAATTTCGAAAGAAGGATAACATACCCTTTTAGCAACACTATAATACTATTAGCAGTTTAAAAAACTGAAATCTGTTCAATTTTTATTGACATCATTTATAATTACTCTTCTACCCCATCCTTTCAAATTAAGTTAGTAGAGAGTATATGACGAATTACACCTCAATAAGAAAATTCTTAACCACAGCTTCAACATTTTCATTATTAATTTCTGCATCAAACATTGCAAACGCTGCAATAGAACATGAGACAACAACTGGTGGCACATCAACTTTTCAAGGTGATAATATTACAAATGGAGAGATGGAGGACAGCGATATAATAGTTTTTAAGGATTCTAGCTATCTTATTGCTAATAAACCTTTAAATAGTATCATAGTAAATGCGGTTAATGCAGGGGATAACCTTCTAGTAGCTAGTGCTAATGTTGGTTTTTCAGCTATTAATAAACATATTAATGATAATAGGACTAATTTAAGGATCAATAATGGAATTACAGTTACTTTAAATGGTGATAATACAGATGCGTTTAATAGCCTGAGGGATATAGACGGTTCTGTGGAAGGTGATGGCATATTAGTCCTTAATTCAAGCGATCCTATTTATGGAGATATTGGGAATAATAAAAGGTTAGAGAAAATTATTATTAAAGGTAACTTAACTAAATTTTATAATGATTATCAAAGCGACACAATAAATCTTCACAGTAAAAATGTTAATACTGATGAATTAGATTTAACAGCTAACATGGCTAATTTATTGCTTGCCCCTAATTCATCTTTAGTTGTAAAAAATATCTTTGTGGGAGATAAGACACATAGATCTTATTCCACCCTAACTGCAGGAGAAAATAGTTTCATAGCAGGAAATATAACATTCCAAAATGCTTACACAGATTTATTTTTGGAAGCGCCATTTATTGAAGGTAATATAACTTTTACGAATAATAATATTTTGCATCTAGATGTTTCAGACAGGACTACAAATGTTAATAGTATGACTATTAATGGTAGTATTGATGGTGGGTTTAATAATTCTATACTTATAGGCGAGAATGATAGTAATCAATCAACTTATATAATAGAAGAAGACATCGGAAAAACTAGAGCTATAAATAAAGTTATTTTGATGACTGCAAATACTAAATTAGTCCTAAAGGGATCAGGGTCAAATCTTAATGAATTAACATATGCAATGGGAGGCGGTACTCTAAGCATAATACCATCTGAAGATGACTCTATATTTACTATTAACTCTACAGGCACACGTGGTGGCAATATAGCAATAGGCAGTAACAAAAGCTCATCTATTGTTGGCAACGATTCTTTAGGAAACTATAATGCACCATTATATAACTTAAATCTTAATTCAACAGATACAGGTGAAACTAGTTTTAACCTACCTGTTTATTCGAAGAAAGTGAATATAGAGGCCAATGGAGGCAAATATCACTTCTATAAAGGTCTCCATAGTGTTGAAGAAATTAACTTTAATAATGATGCTACATTAGACATATCTATCAAACCAAGTTTATATAGAGTCTATGGCACAATCTATCAATTTAATGATATAAACTTTGATGCAAAAGTAAATTCTAGAACTCCTGAGAAAGGAAGCTTAATATTTACCTCAGAAAGAAATACTTTTATTAAAAAAGAGATAGGTAGCAGAGATAATCACTTAAAAAACATCACTCTCCAAGGAAGGAAATATAGCTTAGAAAATAACATTTTTGCTAAAACCATTATAGCAAGAAATACTGATCTGCATATATTAAAACCAATAACAATGGGAATCAAAGGTGGTACTATCGATTTTTCAAGCTCCCTAATTAATATTGGCGCAAATATTGTTACCATACCAGCTAATATCACCTTTTCTCCTACAACTAAGTTAAATTATGAGTTTGATGGAAGAAATAATGGCCTAATTGATAATACTGAAGCATCTATTGCAAACTTACCGGATGGATTATCAATTTCACTAAAGAAAACTTCCTCACAAAATTTCTCTGAGGGGCAAGAATTAATTATATATAAAGCAACTTCTCCAACTATTGGAAACGTTACAATCATTGACCCTAATGGATCTGCAACTTTCTCATCGAGAGTTGATAATGGAGTTTTAATAGTACATGTTGATAAGGTTACTCCTATAACAAACATATTGCACCAGGAATGGGCAGTTAGACATCGAATAAATGATAATACATTCATTGAAAATGAAATAAATTACACTTTTTCACCATCGACACAAGCAACAGCAAATAATGACTTTTACCAACAAATAAATTTAATAAGACCAGAAAAAGCTGAAGCAGCAAGGGTACAAATGCTTGAAAAGCTAGGTAAAACTGCTACAGCAACCTCTACTTCAGTTTCTACTTCTATTAGTACAGCTGCAACACAAACTGTACAGGCAACTCTCTCGAATTCTACGAGCGTTGTAGAAACTAGAATGTTAAATATAACTACTCCAGAAATCGATTCTGATAATCCTGATATTCAAATACCAACAGGTGTTGCTTCTGGTTCTATAGCTGAGCAGGATGAATTATGGATTACTGGATTTACAAGCAGTGTAAAACAAGGATTGCGTAACGGAGATGCTGGATACAGAGCAAATACTATTGGTGGCGCTGTTGGTTATGATTTAAATGTCAATGACGATCTCTTAGTTGGAGTTTCATTTACCTATTCTAATGCAGATATTGATCAATCTGACCATAAGACAGGGGATAAAGCTGAAGCGAGCACCCATATGCTTGGTCTTTATAGCTCTTTTGACCTTACACAGAATTTATTCATTCAAGGACTCCTAAATATTGGTAATACTAAAGTAATTAGCGATTCAAACAGAGTATCCTATGGCAGGCGCTTCGTAGCACATGGTGAATATAATATTAGCAATTATGGACTAGCTGTAGTGGCTGGATATCAGTTTAAATATAATAGGTTCCTTTTTACTCCCACAATTGGCTTACAGCATAATGAGTTTCGTGAAGAAGAATATACCGAGAAAGGAGCCGAAGGGCAGAATTTAAAAGTATTCGCCAAAAAATATAATAAGTTTACTGGAAGAGCTGGACTTAGGGTTAGTACTCCTACTCAACTTGGCCAATATAAAGTAACACCAAATTTAAACATTTCGCTGAATCACGATTTTAACAACGAAGGTGTTAGGGTTAAACAAATGTTTGTAGGCACCACTAATATAATGACCACTCAAAGCGCAAAGCCTGCAGCTACCTCATATACAGCAGGCGGTGGTGTATCTGTTAAGGTAAATAATATTGATATAGATTTAAATTATAATCTTGAAACTAAAGCAAAATATATTGGCCACCAAGGCTCATTTAAACTCAGGATTAATTTGTAAATAATTTTTTTAGGCGATAAAGCAAGCAACATTTGTTTATAGTGCATATATTTAAAATATGATAATAATACATATATAATTCTGTACTATATAATTTAACCCAGTTCTGTATATATGAAAGGGAATTTAGGATCTGTTATACACCTTATTTAATATAATGCTTATAGTTTTATGTTTAATTATATCTCTTTTTTTTATTAAGTTATCTACACTCACAAGGATTATCCCATTAAATAATGCCCCCATAAGTAAAGCAATTATTCCGTTAGTCATTGTTTCTGGCATGAGATATCTAACAGTAAAATATACAACAAATCCTGTGGATGCAGATAATACAAACACTAGACCAGGTGTACGGAATTTCATCATTCCAAAAAGCAATGGAATACTTATTACCGGCAGCCAAACACTTTGTGTAATAATTAAAATTTCTAATAAATTATCATATATGTAAGCTATGCATAATGAAATTATACCTAAAACAAATGATATTAATCTTGAATAATATAATAAATCTATCTCTTGAACCTTCGGATATATAACTTTTAATACATCATTAGTAAGATTCACACTTGCAATATTTAAATTTGCATCAGCTGTTGAAATAATTATTGAAAGAAAACCACATATAACAAATCCTTTAAAGAATGCAGGCAATACATTATCTACTAACCTTATAAGTACAAAATTAGGATTAGCCTCATGGGATAAGCTATATCCTGTTAATCCTAGAAATACAAAAGAAAATAAATATATTAAAATTAAAACTGCTGATGTTTTGAAAATAGTCGACATTTGCTTTATATTTTTTGCAATAAGCATTTGCTGAACTATTATAGGGTTTAAAAATGGCACAAGAAAGTATAAGAATAAAACAGTGTAGTTTATTAGGACATCATTATTATGATGTAAAGCAAGATGGGTTGATGGTAGACTTGAAATTATTCCATCAAAACCTTCTACTTTTAAATAACAGAAGTAAGTGATAAAGCAAATTGCAACCAAAGTGATTAAAAGCTGAAATATATTTGCAAAAATTACCGATTTCATCCCTCCAAATGTTGTATATAATGAAAGCACTGCAGCACTTAAAACCATGCATTCTAACTTAGATGCAGGTAGTAGATATTCAAATATATTGCCTATTATATAAATTCGAATACTTAACGATCCAAAGCACCTTAGGGTTGCTGCGATACCAGTTATTATACGCGCGTTTTTTCCGTAAATAATACCCATTATCTCACCTACACTAATAGCATTTATAAATGGCTTCATGAGTGGAGAGATATATTTGGAATAAATTAGTAAAGAAATTACGATTCCTATGTGAGGGTATAGAGCAATTATTCCGTGATTAAAGCTATTTATGAGTGGCGATAATCCTAAGCTTCCAGCAACCCAAAATGTTATTACATTATTAATAATTATATATGCTGTGAGATTTCTTTCACCAATTGCATAGTCTCTTAACGACTTAATTTCAAAGCCCGCCCATAATCCCAGAATAACCGTAAAAATTAAATAAACTATAATTATTACAGAATCAGTAGAGTCATGGCTTAATGAATGGAAATTTATGGACATAGATACTATAATTTTAAAACATATGAATTTATATATAAACAACAATATTTACATATTTATATATTCATAATATTTTAAATAATTTAAATTAAAATACAATTATAAATTTATTTTGGTTAATATTGTTGAAGTTTGAAAGAAATATTATTTATTTATTAATGGATAACATTATAAAACCATTGAATAAAATACAAAAAGCTTCTAAAATTTTATTTTTTATAAGCACTATAATCGAGCTTAATGTTATAAAATGCAAATGCAATTAATAATCCCCTGGAGGAACTTCTTGCTCAGGTGAATATTCTGGCTCCATTTCATCAGGGCTTGGTTCGTCTATCTCTTTCTCAGGCCCTTCACTTGGCACTTCTTGCTCAGGCTTTAAGTAAGGCATTATTTCTTCAGGCTTAGGCTCAGGCATCTCCTTTTCAGGCTTAGATGGTTTTTCTATATTATTATTAAAAAATCCTATTGTCATAATTCCCTCCCAATAGATTTCATATTTTAATTATAAATCTTATTTTTAGTACAATGCAATATTATTTTTGAGCTGTTTTTATATATTCAATAGCCTAATTCGCTTATCCCCTCGAAGTCTAATACTCCATTTATCAACAAAAAGTTGAATTAATACTGTTTAAAAAAACTTGACTATTTTCATGTAATTTAATTTAATGCTTAATATTTTTAATTAAGTTTTTAAATATAGTAATAAAATTCAATATATTATAAATAAAGAAGTTTTCACTTTATATTCAGCATAACGAATAGTTAAGTATAAGCATCTAATAATTAGTAGGAGTGATATGTTACAGCAATTATCGATATTAGGACCGAACAATGAACTAGACTATAAAGAATTAAACTCTTTGTACTTAAATAAAGAGCAATGTAAATTATATGGAAATGGTAAAAGTGTAGTTGACCCAAATTATATTGATAGTTTAGAAGGGAGAATTGATAGAAGTACTAGAATAGATTTAATTGTTCATGGACAAAGAGTTAATGAGAATGGAGTTGAAAAGCATTATAGCTTATATGCTGATCCTACAAAAGTTAGCCCAACTTTTATCTTGTTTAATACAATAGGAATAAAAAGTCAAGGCAAACCCTTATATTTACATTTCTGGGGTTGTTATGGTGGTTTAGCATCTAAGGATATAATTTATTTACCAGAAGGATCAATATTAGTAACTCATTGCTCTTCTCATAGAACCTCAATAAACCTTCAATCTCTGTTCTCAGAAAAAAAGTCTCTTGCAAATTGTATTGATACAAGCGTATCACCTTATCAGGAAATAATGAATAACCTTCCATATTACTTTCGTAATTTTAAATTTACCCAAATATATTACGATAAGATTTATAGATTTAAACCAAATTTGGATATAACGAAGGTTTTAAGCTCTGATAATTGTTTAATAGATTATTTGAATGAGTTTAAAACATTTTACCATAGCCTGCACCCCGCTTTAAAACTCTCTTCAAATTTAGATATACCAAATATTACTGAATATCATAAGAATATTTTTAAATTAGGGTATTTAATGGAGGAGATTGAGGCAAGCAAAACAGATGAAATCAAAGAAATTTTAGCTGAGCATATCGAAGAATTAAGCAAACTGGATTTAGATGGTTTCACTTTATTTCACTACTCGTCTTTAAGGGGTAATGAAACAGTATTTAATATGCTTCTACCATATATAAACAATATAAATATTGCTGTACCTACCGATAACTCAACTCCTTTGTATTTAAGCTCAGCTAAAGGATTCTTTGATATCGCAAAAACTTTATTAGATCTAGGCGCTAATCCTAATATATTAACTAAAGACTATAATGAATCTCCACTTTTTATGGCTGCAGCACAGGGGCATGTAAAAGTAGCGGAATTGCTTTTACAACGCCATGCAAATATAAATCAACCCAATATAAATGGTTCATTTCCATTATACTTAGCATCTCAAAACGGACACACTGACGTTGTTAAGTTACTCCTTAAATATGGTGCCGAAGTAGATTTAGCTATATTGAAATCAAAATCTACTTCTTTATATATAGCTTGCGATAAAAATCATTATGAAATAGTTAAAATATTATTAGAACATGGAGCTGAGGCTAATGTACAAGTATTATATAATTTAACACCTTTATACATTGCAATTGATAATAATAATAAGGATATAGTATCCTTATTGCTTGCACATGGAGCCAACCCTAATGTGCAAATATTAAATAATTTAACACCTTTATACACTGCAATTACTAATAATAGTAAGGATATAGTATCCTTATTGCTTGAACATGGAGCCAACCCTAATTTAGTAATAAAAAATGGAAAAACTATAATAGATCTAACTAAAGAAGCTTTTCAAGAGACCCCCTCTGAAGAACTTCATGAGATATTAGACCTATGTGAGAGATACGCATCTGATCATATGCATGAACATATTGTCAAAGAAGAGAGCGTATTGGAAAATTTTACCTACGATAATATTATGGATACTATGGGCGATTCTTGTCTATAAAACTTAAGTTCCTATTGTAAAGTTTTCAAAACTGCAATAGGAACTTATTATTTAAGTTTATTAACTTAAGCCTTTCAATCCTATAGTTTTAATGATAAAATCCCTGCGAATTTTAAAATTTTTACTATGTCAATTCTGGTCCTAAAATTTGGTGGAACATCTGTTGCTGATATCCCAAGAATAAAGCATGTAGCTGAGAAGGTTAAAGCTGAGCATAATCTTGGCCATAAAGTACTTGTTGTAGTCTCTGCCATGGCAGGGGTTACAAACAAGCTTGTTGAATACTGCACAGAAGTTTCAAAATTAAATTCTTCGGAAAACTTAAGCGAATATGATGCAGCCGTCAGTAGCGGTGAAGTTGTAACCTCAGCCTTGCTTGCATTATCGCTCCAAACTTTGGGATTAAAATCTCGCTCGTTTCAAGCTTGGCAATTACCTATTAAAACAAGTAACTCTCACTCAAAAGCTTTAATCGAAAATATTGAGACTAAACTTATACATGAATGTTTTGAGCAAAATATTGTACCGATTGTTGCCGGCTTCCAAGGGCTTGAAGAGTCAGGCCGTTTAACTACGCTCGGGCGCGGTGGTTCTGATACTTCAGCCGCAGCACTTGCAGCAGCACTAAGCGCTGAGAGATGCGATATCTATACTGATGTTGAAGGAGTATTTACTACAGACCCTCGAATGGTACCATCTGCGCGCAAGCTTGACTATATTACCTATGAAGAGATGCTTGAATTTGCCTCCCTTGGAGCCAAAGTATTGCACCATAGGTCAGTGCAAATTGCTATGCGCTACTCAATCCCACTCAGAGTGCTATCAACCTTTAAAGATGGCTCTGGAACATTTATTACTTCTAAAGAGAAAATTATGGAAACTGCACAAATCACAGGCGTTGCCTATAACCATACTATAGCCTTGATTAACATAAAAGGCATTAAAAGTTACCCACAAGATTTTGCGCCACTTTATGAGTTTTTAACAAGTAATGGCACTTATATTGATTCTCTTATGCATTATTTCTGTAAGGATAAAAATTGTCATTCAGTATTATTTACCGTTCCTTTATCAGACGTTAATAAGGTTGAGAAATTAAAAGCTGATACAAGCCTTAAACAGCTTTATAGCAATATTACTATTAACTCAAATATCGTAACTATTTCCCTAATTGGGCAAGGCGTCAAATCCGACCCAGCAATTGCCTATAAGATGCTGAACATTGTTGCTCAATCTAACTTAAACGTCCATCTCACATTTAGCTCTGAAACTAAACTCAGCGTAGTAATAGACGATGCCCAACCAGAGGTAATTGTAAGGCAACTGCACTCAGAGTTTATTGGGTAAGTTGACTTACTAAGTTAGCCTAAAAAGTTTACCCCCCCTATTTTTTTGTAGGAGGATCTTAAAAAAATTATTCCCAGAAAACTGGAATCTTATCAAACTAGTCCTTATTTCTAAATCCCCTGGTCAAGCCAGGGGATGACAAAAGAGTTGCTCACTGTAACTTCTTAGACCCCCCCCTTTTTTTCTTTATGGGAGGGATCGTTGCAATGACTATTATACTCTTTTTATTATAAACGCTAAGGCGAATATCTAATTAAATTACTATATAAATTTTTATGACATTATAAGGTCATGCATAGTTGAATCAATGTCCCCACTGGTTTTAATATCAGCATCTGCTGGCAAAATTTCGCTGTCCAAAGATGATGCATGCTCATCAGCTATATCCATAGAATGATCCGAACCAGTAACTTCCTTTAATAGCTTGTCAGCCCCTTTAATGCCATTATTACTTAGGAGCTGAGCAAAATTTTCCATAAAACCTAAAAGCTTGTGATTCTGTTCTTGCAGCGCTTTATAGCCAACTTCTATGCTTCCTAGT
>JAJFBM010000030.1 GCA_020697135.1 Rickettsiaceae bacterium | reverse complement strand
TGGAATCTATATTAGGGCGTCCTTGCTGTTATAAAGTAATAGGTGATAGCCAACATAACGATTCCACCGATCATTAAGCCCACCTTGGAAATATACCGTAGTTCAACTGCGGTATATTTTTATCATTGAACTTTGAATTTTTTGCAACTTATTAGAGCTTTTATAGACATGTATTTTTCTATCTTATATGGTTTTAGGATTAATATCATGGAGGTAAGATGTCTAAAGATAAAGGTTGCTACAATATAAAAGAAAGTTTCTTCCCAACAAGCCCATGCCAAAAATTTTTAAAAATTATCCAAAAAGACCCTTTGAAAGCAAGTGCTATTTTAAAAAGTGATCATTCACTTGGAAAATGCTTTAATGATCATTGGGAGATGGATGAAAAGTTTCGTACAGCAATATTTTGTAAAAAATTTCCTGGAAGAATTGAACAGCTTTTTGGGCAAGGGTGGAATGCTGAAGAAAATGATGCGTTTGATAGATTTGAAGATGCTGCACATTATATTAAATATAAAGATAATATAATAGCAAATAAATTACTTGGCGATTATCCTTCCTCGAATGATGATGAAGTATAGAATGACAGAAGAGAGCGAAAGTGTCACGCTCTCCAACGCTTACTTAACTTATAATGAACTTTATAAACTCATAATCACTCAAGGAAGTTATTGCTAAAGATTAAGCATACATTTTAGATCTTAAATTATGCCTTAATATCCTCTAAACTCCCTGACCGTTTGCAAAATAACCTCTAAACTATCTTCAAGCGTTAGTTGCTCATTGAATATTTTAATAGCATTTTTAACTTTTTCTTCGACCTTTTCAGGGTTTGCTTTAATCCATTCTATATGTTGCTTGATCTGCGCGTAAATTTCATCCTCATTCTTATAGGAATCAAAATATAAAATATTATCCTTAAACGTATTTTCAACAAAAGGTTGTCTGTCGCTGATTACAATGGCGCTATTTGCAACTTCTTCTACAATACGATTAGTGGGAATATTCTCACTTATATGTTCTTGATTATGTATGATTATTCCTATGCCATATTGACTAACAATAGAATCAAATTCGTGTTTATCCTTTAGGCCTTTATATGCCTTTCCTAAATAATCGAAATGCTCTTTTAAGCCAATAGCTTCAAGATAGCCTTCGTCAGCAAGTCTTTTTAGTGCCACCTTAAATCTAAATGAACTTCTGTTACAGCCCCATAGGCTTCCAGTAATTAAAGCCTTATCCCTCTTTTTTGGCTGGTATTCTGCTTTGCCACGAGTTAAATATCCTGGAATAATAAGTTTACTTTTATATAATTCATCGCCTAAAGCTTTTTTAAGCCAATTTGAATTACCTCGAGCTAGGCTATTTATATCAATATAGCCATCGAAATCTTTTATGTAATTGAAATTTAATTTAAATTTATAATTATAATCAAGCAGCATTGAAGTAGGTACGTTTAAATACATTAGATTAAAGCCGTATGGATTAATATGTGTAAAATGCGTCGTGCTTATTGTGAAATCAGGTTTGAATATATAGCTGATTATATTTGAAGCTGTTATAATGAAATGCTTTGTCAAGCTATAAGTTGTTAAACTCTCTGGGAAGGTTGCAGAGACTACTTGCCAACCTATTTTTTTACTAGTACATAATAATTCTTTATGTAAAATACCTTCGCCAATTCTACTACTAACACCATAAAGAATAATCCTTGGGGTATATTCTGCAGGCTTATGGAATATAGAAGTAAAACCAGGGTAAAATTCGAATTGAAAAATAATTATATATATTAAAGTGATGCAATAGAGGAAAATAACTTTAAGCAAAGATTGAAAATTGAAAAGATTTTTAAAAGATAATTGCTTTAGAAATTTTATAAAATATAAATATAGCTTTTTAAGCAGAGAGTTTAATTCATCCATAATCACATACTTTTTTTGATATTTTCTCTCCTCTACCGGTTCCAAGTCAAATACTAATTGTTAAAACAGCTTTAATTGCATTGTTAATAGCAAATAAGTTGAATAAATACTACAGCTTTAACAAAGATTTATAAAATAAATTAAATGTGCCTTTAATTAGTATTTAATTTTTTTCTAAAGAGAAACAATGATACAGTTAGTACATTAAGGGTAAAGGAATTTACCCTTAATTTTAAAGCAATAGGAAAATATCTTAAAGGACTATTTTTTAAAAACTATTCTAGTTTTTACCACTCCCCTCCTATCATATCATGAGGACAGGTTCCCACTAAATCTAAACCATCTATCCTTTCATGATCGTATTCATTGCTATTTCTTGCATAATCACTTGTATAAGAGGTTGAAGGATTATTTGCAGTAAGAGCTTCAGCAATTTTACGGAATCTGTAAAATAAGTGTTCAAACTCTTTTTCTTGATCGCTTGTAAAGTTAAAACTGTCGAATATTTTTGAAGGCTTTTGTTCATCTGGTGCCTTCTCAAAATTATCATTTTTCTTATCAGATACTTTCAGAGCATTTTTAGAAGCTTCGTTCTTTTCTTGTTTATCAAGCTTACTCTTTGCAACAACGAAATTATCCTTTAGTTTTACTTTAGGCAATGTATCTTGTTTAGTGCCTAAAGATTGCAATAGACTTGCAACAGAATTATATCCTTTAGATATAGCTATATTCAATGCATCTTCTAACCCGTTAGTAGCTCCTTTATATAGAGCATATTCAATAATATTAGGATGATTATGAAAGGCTGCAAGTTGCAAAAATGTTGGAGCATAACCATATGTTTCTCCAGCTGCACCGCCTGAAATATAAAAATTGAGATTAACTTTTGTATTCTCAGTAAAATAAATTACTGCTGGAATATTTCCATCCTTAATTGCCTCTAAAATTGGTTCCTTAAATTTTGTATATTTCGTTGCTTCAATACGCTTTGAATATTCAGTAACATCCCTAAAGTTAATTTCAGTTACAGGTATTTTACTAGGATTTTTATTAAAAGGTTGCTCCAATGTTGCGCTTTCAGCAATATTAGACTTTAATAGTGAAATTATTTCCATTTCTTTTGCTGAGTTTAAAGCTTTTTCTAATCCTAATTTGTATATTTCATATTCTCCTCAATAAAAAGTAATAAATTAAATATAGATAAAGGATAAAAATTAGTAAAGCTATATATATAAATTTAATTTCACCTGCTTAAGCTTATCAGATACTTATAAATAAATACGAAGGAGAATGTCGTTTAATAAGGCAATTTTAGGAATAATAAACAAAGATTTATAAAAAAATTTCAAAATTTTTTAATCTGCGCACTTGAAGAAGCAAATTATACAATTATATATCCCTCATGCAGCTCTTATAGGGTATAAGAGCCTGGAACAATAAAAATATACTAGGAGGTGTGTTTAATTATGAAATTTAGACCATTATATGATCGTATAGCTGTTAAACCTCTTGCGCAGGAAGAAAAAACTGCTGGAGGAATTATTATCCCTGATACTGCTAAAGAAAAACCAATGCAAGGAGAAGTTGTAGCGGTTGGTAAAGGAGTGAGAGATGATAAAGGTGGAATGCAACCTTTAGAAGTCACTGTAGGAGATGTTGTTCTTTATGGTAAGTGGGCTGGTACAGAAGTTAAAGTAGACGGCCAAGAATTAATTATTATGAAAGAATCTGATGTAATGGGCATCATTGCAAAATAATGGAGTTTTTTTGCGTCATCCTGAATTTATTTCAGAATCTCAAAAATAAAATAAATAAAGAAATACAAAATTAGGAGTTTAAAATGGCAAAAGTAGTAGCTCATGGTAGTAAAGCTCGTGAAGGAATTATTAAAGGTGTAAATATTGTAGCTGATGCAGTAAAAGTAACGCTTGGCCCTAAAGGTCGTCACGTTGCGATCGAGCAATCTTTCGGTAGACCAAAAATCACTAAAGATGGTGTAACTGTAGGTAAAGCAATTGATGATCATAATGATCCATTTGTCAATGTTGGTATTCAAGTTCTTAAAGATGTTGCTATTAAAACAAATGACGTTGCAGGTGATGGAACAACAACAGCAACAGTTATTGCACAATCTATCGTGCTTGAAGGTAATAAGTCTGTTGCTGCAGGAATGAATCCAATGGATCTTAAGCGTGGTATTGACCTTGCAGTAAATACTATCGTTGAAGAAATTAAGAAAACAAGTAAAAAAATTGAATCTACTCAAGAAGTAGCACAAGTTGGTACCATCTCTGCAAATGGTGATAAAGAAATTGGTGAAAAAATTGCAGAAGCAATGACCAAAGTTGGCAAAGAAGGCGTTATCACTGTTGAGGAAGCTAAAAATTTCTCGTTTGACGTTGATGTTGTAGAAGGTATGATGTTCGATAGAGGTTATCTATCGCCATATTTTGTGACAAATCCAGAGAAAATGGTGGCAGAGCTTGATAACCCATATATTCTTTTGGTTGACAAAAAACTATCAAATTTACAGCAAATTTTACCACTGCTTGAAGCAGTAGTACAATCTGGTCGTCCACTTCTTGTTATTGCTGAAGATATTGAGGGTGAAGCGCTTTCAACTCTTGTTGTTAACAAGCTTCGTGGTGTAATTAAAATTGTTGGGGTTAAGGCTCCTGGCTTTGGCGATAGAAGAAAATCTATGCTTGAAGATATTGCAATCCTTACAGGTGGTCAAGTTATCTCAGAAGAGCTTGGTATGAAGCTTGAAAATGTAAATTTACAAATGCTTGGATCTGCAAAGAAAATTTCAGTTTCTAAAGAACACACAACCATTATCGATGGTGCTGGAAGCAAAGCAGATATTGATGCACGTTGCCAACAGCTTCGTAAGCAAATGGAAGAGACAACATCTGATTACGATAAAGAAAAACTTCAAGAAAGACTTGCAAAACTTGCCGGTGGTGTTGCTGTACTTAAAGTTGGTGGCGCAACAGAGGTTGAGGTTAAAGAACGTAAAGACCGTGTAGAAGATGCGCTGCATGCAACACGTGCTGCTGTTGAAGAAGGGATTGTTCCTGGTGGAGGTGTTACTTTGTTCTACGCTGCAAGAGTTCTTGATAATCTTAAAGCTGAAAATCAAGACCAACAAGCTGGTATCAATATAATTAAAAGAGCTCTCCAATCTCCTGTACGTCAAATCGTACAAAATGCTGGTATGGATGGAGCGATTGTTGTTGCAAAACTAACTGATAGTAACGATAAAAACTTTGGTTTCAACGCACAAACAATGCAATATGTTGATATGATTAAAGAAGGTATTATCGACCCTGCTAAAGTAGTACGCACCGCGCTTCAAGATGCCGCATCTGTTGCATCTCTTATAATTACAACTGAGGCAGTAATTGCTGAGGAGAAAAAAGATAAAGATAACGGTATGCCAGCTGGTCGCCCAGGTATGGGTGGCATGGGCGGAATGGGTGGAATGGATTTCTAATACCATTTCCTCTATAAAATGATGCATATCGATTTAGCGGATCGCGGCTTTGCGCACGTATTAATTACGCTTACGCAGAACCTAAATTCAATATGTCTTATTTTAAGTGTGAAATGGTATAATTCTGCTACTACATCGTATCTTAAAGAACCCCTGCCTTTTGGCGGGGTTTTTTGTTTTTTTAATAATATATTTCAATTTCCTTGAAAGTCATGCTGAACTTAGTTCCCAGCATTTAAAAAAATGCTGCAATAAATCTAGCAAGACATAAGGGCTATACAACTATATTGTCTTTGTTAAGCGCCAGAAACTTTTGTTAGGAATGGATAATAACAAGGCCAACTTTAAAACCTCCATATTATTTAAGTTTTATAGGTTCATGGATAGCGCCGCCTGCGTTTTGGTTCATGAGAGTAAAGGTCGTTAAAATTTATTATAAGAATATATTTTGATTTTTAAAAATATAAAAAAGGTTGATTTATATTTATTTTATTTTATTATTTATTTTAAACTAAAATTTATTTTTAATAAATATTTAATATTAACCATATTTAGGAGGATTTATGGAAAATACTTTATTTGAATTGCTAGAGAATAAGGGATATTTAACAATTGTTGATCAAATTAGGCAAACAAAAGGGATAAATCTACAAATACTTAATCTGATTGATTATAAAACCCTTTCTACAAAATATCTTAACTCACTTTTAGAAAATACCCCAGATGTTCAAAGTTTACATATTTCTTGCGATTTCTTTGAAGATGAAGATATCGCAAAAATTGCTGATCTTCTTAAAATAAATAACTCTTTAAATCATTTTGGAAGCGTTGCAAGAAATGATATGAGTGATAAAGCTGGCATAATATTTGATGCAATGAAATTTAATAGTAAAATTACTTTATTTGGATTTAACTGGTTTAATTTATCCAAAAATGATATGCAAATATTTGCAAATGTTTTAAAAGAAAACAACTCTATAAAAACCTTATCACTTATAGAGATTAAAGATGAATGGGTTTCTGATTTTGCTGATGGTTTAAAACATAATAAATCAATTAATAATTTTTTTATAGGTAGCTCACCTGGAAGTTATACAGAGAATGTAAGATTACATTTAATAGATGCCCTCAAGCATAATAAATATATTACTAGAACTTCGCATAGCAGCATACTTGATGACCAGACTACGCAGGAATTAATTGTAAGAAACTTAAATTATGCCGATATGATTAATAAATCAATGTTTAAAGTTTTGAAATATATATATAGTGGAGAAGATTATTTAGATGATAAAATCACGCTCAATGCACAAGATCTCATTAGAGTGCTTGAGGAAGATACCCAATATATAAAGAATTGGCTTTACAGAGAACCTGAGAGCATACATTTGATCATTAAGGATAAAGATAACGATAACCCTATCGCGAAATTTTATATTCCCCCTAAATCTATAGATATAGTTTTTGATAAATTAAGTGATTTTAAAGCAAAGCATTATCTATACTTAAAAGCTGTTTGTAAAGGCAGCCCATCCCCTCAAATTGGCAAATCTATAGAAGAAATTATGGAAATGCTTGAAATTCAAGGGTCTCAGGAAAAAGATAATGAAAGCTTAGGTGACTTTGTGCTATTCCCGTTCTTAGCACCAGAGGTTCAGTATAATATATTAGGCTTTGCTGAGCTTGATATAAGCACAGAAATAGATCATCATGGCTAATACATGGTAAATTTAAGCGCTGTCGATAAATATTCTATAAATTTATTGTGACAGTAAATTTACTTGTGGTGTTATGTTTATTAAACAAACTCCCCCCATAAATTCGCAGCGGAATCAAATATACATTAAAAACTACCTTTCCTAAAAGAAAGGTAGTTTAAGGGGATTATAAGCTATATTTAAAGCCAATTGATAATACAGGGAATAGTCTTAAAAGTCTTTTGCCTTTCCTTAAAGAGCTATTAGCATCTTTCTTAAGGTCTTCTAACATTTGAGAGTTCGAACTTAGTTGTCCTGTTGCCGATACACTCACCTTTGGAGCAGCAGTATACATTACACCAGCTTCAAAGTTAAAATGCATACGGCTTGAATTAACGAGTGCGCTATCATAACCGAGTGTTGCGAGACCTGCAAGTTTACTTCCTGTTTTCACTTTAGCCTTAGCGGTTCCTACTTGGCTTGAAGTATATGTTCTGCCATTAATAGTAACTGAATCAGTTGAATAACCGGATAAATTTATTTCACTGTTATTATAAGCTGCACCAAATGATAATCTAAAACCTGAATCGGCAAAAGGATGGTAATCTAACATTAAAGGTACTGTAAATGATTTGAAGCTACCTTTGGCATTAATGTTATTTATTTTTTTGTCTGCTTTATGTTTAGTATAATTTACCCCCAAACGCGCAAATACATTATCAGCTACTTGCGTTTTAGCCTCTAAACCTATACCTTGTGTACCAATTTTGGGCCCAATTGCAAAATTTTGAAAAGCTTCAGCTTGAGCTGATTTAGATGTAACTAAAAATACTAGAGCAGTTGACGCTAAATATTTAAGTTTATTTTTATTCATATATTTCCTTTAAACCTTTTTAAATTAACGACTTATAATTTAATATAAAAAAATTGATGCAAAAATCAATATAGCATTTAAGAATAAAGTAACTATTTAAGAGATCTCTATATAATCTATAGTATAACAAAATTCCTTAAACAATTTTTGCCATTTAGTTAGAACTAGTATATAGTAATCCGAAATCAATAAAATTTTTATATAAATATGAATGCTAATCTTTTATCAATTCATCAATTGCTAGAGAAAAAAAGACAAGATGCTAGGGCAAGCGGTGGGCCGGCAAGAATTGAGGCTCAGCATAAAAAAGGAAAGCTTACAGCTAGAGAGAGAATAGAACTTTTACTTGATCCAGATAGTTTTGAAGAAACTGGCATGTTTGTTGAGCATCGTTGCTCAAATTTTGGTATGGAGAACAAGAAATTTGCCGGCGACGGGGTAGTTACAGGTCATGGTACTATTAATGGGCGTCTGGTCTTTGTTTATAGCCAAGATTTTACAGTGCTTGGTGGCTCGCTTGGTGAATATCATGCTAAAAAAATATGCCAAATAATGGATATGGCGATGGAAGTTGGCGCCCCTGTTATCGGAATAAACGATTCTGGTGGAGCTAGGATTCAAGAAGGAGTGGATGCGCTTGGTGGATATGGAGAAATTTTCCATAGAAATGTTGCAGCATCTGGTGTAGTGCCGCAAATATCATTAATTATGGGCCCTTGTGCAGGGGGCGCTGTATATTCTCCAGCTCTTACTGATTTTGTATTTATGGTTAAAGATACATCCTATATGTTTGTAACAGGGCCTGATGTTGTAAAGACTGTAACGGGTGAGGAAGTTTCGCAAGAAAAACTAGGGGGTCACAAGGTTCATACAGCAAAAACTGGTGTTGCTGACCTTGCCTTTAAAAACGATATTGAAGCATTGCTTGAGACTCGTAGATTTTTAAATTTCCTTCCCTTATCTAATAGACATACTCCACCAAACCGTATTACAAAGGATCCTGCTGATCGTGTTGATATGTCATTAAACACGCTGGTGCCATCAAATCCTAATAAGCCATATGATATGAAAGAGCTTATTGAGCGTATTGTTGATGAGGGTGAATTTTTTGAGCTTCAAGCAGAATTTGCTAAGAATATTATTATTGGCTTTGGTTATATGGAAGGAAAGCCTGTTGGCTTTGTGGCAAACCAACCAATGAATCTTGCTGGCTGCCTTGATATTAATGCATCCCGCAAAGCTGCAAGATTCATCCGTTTTTGTGATGCTTTCAACATACCGCTTGTTACACTTGTTGATGTTCCAGGGTTTTTACCAGGCACCCAACAAGAACATAATGGTATTATTAAACATGGGGCAAAGCTACTTTATGCCTATGCCGAAGCAACAGTGCCGAAAGTTACAGTAATTACCAGAAAAGCCTATGGTGGAGCTTATATTGTAATGAATTCTAAGCATTTAAAGGGTGACGTTAATTATGCTTGGGCAAATTCTGAGATTGCCGTAATGGGCGCAGAAGGGGCTGTTGAGATCACCTTTAAGGAAGTACTTGGTGATGCGGAGGCAACTAAGAGGAAAATTGCTGAATATAAAGAAACAGTTACAACGCCTTTTGTTGCAGCATCGCGTGGGTTTTTAGATGATATAATACTCCCACAAAATACACGTTGGAGAATTTGTAAAGCTTTAAGTTTCTTAAAAAGCAAAAAGGTACAAACACCTTGGAAGAAACACGATAATTTACCTTTATAAATATTTATTAAAGAAGAAATATGAATAAACCACTTTTTGAAAAAGTATTAATTGCAAACCGCGGTGAGATTGCAATTAGAATAATGAAGACCTTAAAGAAAATGGGTATTAAAACTGTTGCAGTATATTCTGAAGCAGATACTAATTCCCTGCATGTGCAATATGCAGATGAGGCTTATTATATTGGTAATTCGCCAACAACTGAGAGCTACCTTTCAATTAAGAATATAATTTCTGCAATAAGAGAGAGTGGGGCGCAGGCAGTGCATCCTGGTTATGGGTTTTTATCAGAAAATGCAAATTTTGCAACAGCTTTAAAACGTGAAGGCGTTACCTTAATTGGACCAAGTGCTCAAGCCATTAAGAAAATGGGTGATAAAATTGAGGCTAAAAAAATTGCAGTTGAAGCAGGCGTTAACACTGTTCCTGGCTATATGGGGATTATTAAGAATGCAGAGCAAGCTATTGAAATTGCAAAAGAAATTGGCTATCCAGTAATTGTAAAAGCAGCAGCTGGCGGTGGTGGTCGTGGTATGCGGGTTGTCAGCAACGATAATGAAATGCATGGAGCCTTCGTTTCAGCAAAATTAGAGGCTGAAAATAGTTTTAGTGATGGTAGAGTATTTATCGAGAAATTTATCCAACAACCACGACATATCGAAATTCAACTTCTTGCTGATCAATTTGGCAATGCAGTTTGTCTTGGAGAGAGAGAATGCTCAATCCAGCGTCATCATCAGAAAGTAATTGAAGAAGCACCAAGTGCTTTTATTGATGATGCGATCAGACAAAATATGTATGAGCAATCTATATCTTTGGCTGCAAAAGTTGGTTATTTCTCAGCAGGTACTATTGAGTTTATTGTTGATCAAAATAAGCAATTTTATTTTTTAGAGATGAATACAAGGTTGCAGGTTGAACATTGCGTCACTGAGCTTATTACTGGTATTGATATCGTTGAAGAGATGGTAAAAATTGCTGCAGGTGAGAAATTATCTTTTAAGCAAGAAGATATTAAGTTAAATGGCTGGGCTATTGAGTCAAGAATTTACGCAGAAGATCCGCAAAGGGGATTTTTGCCTTCAAGTGGAAGGATTACAGAATATGAGGAGCCACCAAGAAGTTCGCATATAAGAATTGATAGTGGAGTAGGGCCTGGCGCTGAAGTTAGTATGTTCTATGATGCAATGATTGCTAAACTTTGCACATATTGCCCAACAAGAGAAGAAGCAATTGAGAAAATGCTTGCAGCACTAAGTAGCTTTGTCATTAGGGGTATAGCACATAATATGAGCTTTTTAGAAGCTATTATGTCGAATCCTCGTTTTATAGCAGGCGATATTAATACTGGCTTTATTGCAGAAGAATATCCAGGTGGGTTTTTAGGTGCAAATCTAACCTCAGAGATTAATGAAGTATTCCTTGCAACTGCCACTCATATATTCTTAACAGAGCAAAAGAGAGCAAGCATTATTAGAGATCAGCTAAATGATCAAACACATATGATAGGCACTAGGTGGATTGTTTTTATTGATGAGGCAGCTTATCCTGTATTCATCAAGCCTGTGCCTGATGGTTACAATATAAGGAATGGCCGCAATAGGCTTTATGTTAGAAGCAATTGGGCTTTAGGTAGTAGGCTTTTCTCAGGCGAAGTAAATGGCAGAAAGGTTAATGTTAAAATTGATCCAATTACTGCTGGCTATAAACTAACTCATTCAGGTATATCTGTTAAAGCATATGTACGCTCTCCGCGTATGGCTGAACTTGAATCAATTATGCTACCAAAGTCTTCTAAGGAACAATCAGATGAGCTTAAAGCTCCTCTTTCGGGCCAAATTATTGCTGTTAAAGTCCAGCCTGGAGATAAAATCGTTCCAGGCCAAGAACTTGTGGTTCTAACAGCTATGAAGATGGAGAATATTATTACGGCTGAAGCTACTGCTAAGGTTTCTAAAGTCCTAATTAAATCTGGAGATCATGTCTCTTCAGGCGAAGTGCTAATCGAGTTTGAGGGGTAAGATATACTCCTCTTTTGAACTTTAATTACTTGTGATCCTATAGAGCTCCCGAGCGAAGGCGGACCAGATAATTATCTCCTTATTCTTCTTGATTAATAATACTCAATATAAAAGTCCTTCTTTTTTCATTCCGAAGTAAAAAAACATGCAAATTATTAACAATATTTAATTTACTTGACATAAAAAGAAAATTAAATATAATTACATCACATAAATAAAATTAGTAATTAAACATGGCGATCCAAACAAAATATAATAATCTTTTTAGAGAGTATGTTAGAGAATACTTAGAGGATATGGTAAATGATGCAATTAATGGAGTAAAAGAGGGAGGGGTAGATTATACAAAGCTATCACAACAATATATAGATACATTTATTTCTGTTCTTTTAAGTAATTTAATTAGATTTGATACTGATCTTTTTAAGGCTTTTTTGAATATTGCACCTATAACTTCAGATATGAAGGTGTTTTTGTGTTCCTTACATGATAGTTTGCATGAGCAAAAAGATAAGAATGCAATTTTTACTAATGAAAAAGAACAAGGCATTACAGATAATGTACATGAAGAAGCTGTCAGAGGTTTTGTAACAGTTGTAATTGAAGAAGAGAAAGCAAAATTACTGGTTTCAAGAGATCTAAATCAATATGTAAAAGATGTAACAGAGATCCATATAGAATTGAGTAAAATGGATAATGATGACAGTTGGCAAAATAGTGCAAATAGCCATAAAGCATTAAATAGAGATGCATCAATTGAAGCTAATCAAGGTTTTATTGATGGTTTAAATGAAGCTGAGCTTAATGCAATAAGGCAGTATGAGATGCAACAGTTAGGATATAGAGGCGAAAACGAAGCTCAAGCTTATAATAGAAATAATATAGATGTAGCTCGAAAAAATGCTCAAATTCAGCAGGCTATAGAATTATCTTTGCAGAATGCCTTAGAATCTGCACAAAAAAATGCCCTTGCTGCGGATGAGATTATAGACCCTGATCTTGCACAAGCCATAGCGTTATCATTACAAGATAATGCCCTTGCTGCGGATGAGATTATAGACCCTGATCTTACTGAAGATGAAATTTTAGACCCTGATATTTCAAAAGCTGTAGAGTTTTCATTACAACAAATTAATCCAAAGCAAATTAGAATGATTCATTACCAAGAAGAAATGGCAGATCTTGAGCAGTTGAGTACTCAACTTAGCAATGAAGAATATAATGAGTATTTAAGTGGAATTATGACCAGATACGCTGACCTTCATCTAGGTAACTAATATTTTCATATCTTCAGATTACCTTTGAAAGCCCGTCTCCGTGTTTATAGCGAAGACGGGCTTTGCTGCTTTATATTTCAAGAAAATGTACTTATCTCTTTGCGGCTTCTGTATCAATTCTTTTATAAATTATCTATTATTCCTAAGTTTAAAAGTTAGTCTGAAAGCTTAATTAATATAAAATTAATCTATAGTTAATATATTTATTATTGAAGTTTAATTCAGGTTATGCGTAAAGAAATTTTTGAAGGTATATTTTTAGAGATTTTTAGTGAAATATTAGAAAATTTTAATGAAATAGTGATTTTTTTTCAAAAAAACTTTCAAAAAAATGCAGCTAAAAAGGCTTAAAAGAAGTTTAAATTAAATTTCCTGACGCAAAATCTAGGGTGATTAATATAAATATAGGGAAGGATGCAATGAATAAACTCATGAATTATCTAAAATCAATTGGCGAAAATCACCAGGTAAGTAATATTATTCAGGGGGCTACAAAAGTTCTCTTAACCCGTGAGCAACTAATGTCGCTAAGTATTAAGGAGCTTAATAATTTGTTTAAATCAGCTCCCTCTATTGATACGTTAGATCTTAGTGGAAGCGATTTAAGTGATGATGAGATTGTTACAGTAACAAAATTATTAGGCTTCAATCGAACTATTCATAATCTTATTCTTGATGGGTGTAATATAGGGGTAGCAGGATCTAAAAAAATAGCAGAACTACTTAAAGATGATTCTAACTTATATACGCTATATTTGCGAGAAAATAAATTAGGCGATATGGGAGCTGCTTTTTTAGCTGACGTATTAGGAAATAATAATTCTCTCAAAATACTTGCTTTATCTTCTAATCTTATAGGTAATGCGGGAGCCGAATTAATATTAAAAGCATTAAAAGATAATCAATCGCTTGAGTATTTATTTTTAGATAATAACAAAATAAATAATGAAATCGAGCCTGTTTTTAAGCAAATATTAGAACATAATAAATATATAAACGAAATAAACTTAACTTGTAGTGAAGAACTCTCAGAATCTTTGAATCTAAATAAACAAAGAGTAAAAGATATCCATCTTATTATTAAAAAAGCTATTAATTTTTATATTACTGGGAAAACTCCTTTGAGCTTTGAGGAAGCTTATATATTTCTTAACACTGATAAAATATTCATACAAAGTGAGCTTCACCATCATTCTAAATGGCTTATTTATAAGGGAAAGTATGGTAATAAAATAGCTATTAAACCAGGTGAACTTATTAAAAAAATTGCAGCTCATAATATAAAATATTATCAATATTATGATGTTAGCTTAGAAAATTTAGATATTGAGACCTATGCAAAAACTTCGAAGCAGCTTAAAGGTGAAGTTCATGATAATACAATATCTACTAAGTTTATGTCATTTCTTAATAAAATGCTTTTTAATCCAATTTCTACTCCTTCACATGACGATGAAAATGCTTCCTTAATGGGCGAAGTTAGTGAAGATTAAAAATATTGTTTTATCTTAATATCAAGCAACAAATACCTCATAATAAAATAATATTGTGTCTCCCATGACGTGATCATGGGAGCTGAGGCTGAGTGCGTTATTGCGCAAAGTTACTAAGGAAATTCTTCAATATAAGTCACGCACAAATCTATAGTTTTAAATCCAATGGTCAGGACCATTGGATTTAATATACATTATTTATTAATAAATATACAAATAATGGATGATACATATTAAATTATCTTTACTAAATAGTAAAAGCTGCTATATATCTAAGGTTAATTTAAATTTATAATTATTGTATATATGAAAAGAACATATTTTGAAGCGAGTGATGAGTTAAGCAATTATAATGCTGGAGAAGAAGCCAAGAGAGTGCGTCTTGAAGAATTAGAGAAGGATTATGAGGATTTAATAGATAATGGTGAAGAGTCTAGCGAGGATGAAGATGAAGAAGTAAACACCCATATTAAGGTTCATAGCGAGGATCAAGTAGTACTGGATTTAACTAAAGCAATTATTGAGCATGATTTGAAAAGTTTTAAGGCAATAATTGATACAAACCTAAATTTATTAGATGAAGAGTTTCCGGTTAATACAAAGTTAGATCATATGAAAGTAGGTTATAATATACTGCATATGCTTATTGATGAAGAGTTTTTAGAAGGTTTGAAACATTTAATAAAAAATCATGGTGAACATATTAATATCAATATTCTTGTTAATGAACAAAGAGTATTAGCTACAGAAGATGAAGATTTTGATGACGATAGTGTTATTAATTCCCATAATGCTTTAATGATTGCCTCTTTGGTAGGAAATCCTCAAATTGTGAGTGAATTAATTGATGCTGATGCTAATGTTAATTATTGTAATGATTTTAATGAAACGCCTTTATTAGTAGCTATTGAAAAGGGCAATATTGATGTAATAACGAAATTGATTAAAGCAGGTGCAAATGTAAGGCAGGGAGATAATTTTGATGATTATACAAATGATATCATACCTTCTAATACTCCTTTAGGTATTATATGTGGTTTTCAAGATGAGGATCATGAAAACTTAATTTCAGAAGAAGATGCATCGTTAGTAATACAAGAATTATTATTTACTTATAACATAAGTTTTACTCAAGAAGAGTTAGTCTTTTTAGAAACCTCTCCATTTAAGAAAGTGCAATATTACATACGTTTCTATCATTTATTTACGCAAGTTATACAAGAAAATATAGCTGACGATCTTAAAGTGGAAGCTTTATTTAGATTATTTGTTATAAATCCAAATTTTTTAATAAAGTTAGTTGATTCATATTTAAAAGTGAAAAATATAGATCTAGCAGTATCCATTGATGATAGTAAGATGGTAAATACCTTAAAATTACTATCTTGTGTTGGTAAAATACTAGATGGTGACAAAGATAAAAAGATGGTTTTAATAGATGTAATTAAGGACAATTTTGATTTAAAATTAATAGAAAAGTTAGTAGGTAATTATTATTGTGTTAATAAGTTCAAACTGAACGCTAAAGACATTGAAGATTATATAAGTAAGTTGCTTATAAATATTGGACCAAATATGAATCCATTAATAGTACATAAGATAAAGGATTATAATAATATTTTATTTTATGTAAAGAATCGCCTCACAGATAAAGCAATTAAAATCTCTCATAGCTTAGAAACCTTAGAGAAATGTTTAGTAGATATGCTTGACAGTGATTTTAACGAGATTTTAACCTATAATAAAAAAGATTTAGAAAATAAAGAGCTTATAAAAAAAGGATTACCTCCTAAATGGGATTTACAGAGTAAACCTACTACTCACGAAGGAATTGAGAGTGTTCTTGGTTTAAAAGGACGTGTAGAAACTAATGAGAGCGATAATGGCTTTGAAGGTGAAATATATGGTAGTGGTAAAATTTTAGAGTTATTTTTATCGAAATTAGATACTGTAAATTTTGAGATTGACGCTAGTTCAGTAACTTTTGACATTAAAGAATTTTTTAATGGTTTAA
>JAJFBM010000029.1 GCA_020697135.1 Rickettsiaceae bacterium | reverse complement strand
GCTGCACCTGGAACTGGAGCTTGTTGCTGATCTGGAACTGCTGGAGCTTGTTCAGCAAAAGCACCATCTGCCGCATTTAAAATATCAAATGCATCTATTACTTCTCCTGCAGGAGCTGCACCTGGAACTGGAGCACCTATTTGAGCAGCAGGAGCTGCTGGAACAAATGCATCTAAAACTTGTATATTTGCTAGTAGATTTGCTGGAGCGTTAACTTCTTGCCCTTGAGGCATATATAATATAGCTCCTGCTTGAACATTATAGTTACCTGCAGGGTTAAATTGCCACTGATGAGCACGTACATGCCCAGTGAAATTTACGTTGTCTAGTAAGTTTAATAACCTTATTGCTTCCCCATTATTCCCCCCAACATTTCCTAAAGTAATATTTGCTAAATCAGCTACACCAAAATTATCATGTGCTGGGATAATTGACATAGGAGTTGCAGAATGTTGATTAATGGTAATATGAGAATTTTGGTCATTAAGTACTACTTCAGTGATATTACTATTCGCATTATTAATTGTTACGCGACCACCCTCTACTACTTCAAATCTATTAGCAAAAGTAGGGTTATTGAAATTTATATTCATTGATCCAGCGCGAACAAATTCTACTTTTCTATTAGCTTCACCAATTTTAGGAACATTGTCACTAGAGCCTTCAAATACTACACCACCTTGACCATGATTTTTAGTTTTAATATGCCCAGCAATTTTAACCCCATTTGTGATAATAGCTCTACCTCTATCTGTGAAACTCACAGTATCAAAATATGAATTTTGATTAAAAATTGCGTCATTTTGTGCTATTCTGAAATCATTTACTGAAACGTTTCCTGAAAATGTCACTGGAGCAGTACCCTCTAAAAACACCTCTCTAACAGTGGTTCTATTAGCTACATTTACTTCATCAACTACACCGATATCTCTTGGAAAACTTATTGGATGGACACCTTTAGCAATGATTTTCCCTTCATTACCAGCCATAGAAATACTATTAAATACTGACGCATACTCGATTTCATTAACAGTAGAATCGACTATAAGTGTAGCACCGTCAGAAATATCAGTATTACTATCAGCTATGGATAAGAACACAGAGTCTTTAACAGTCAGTCTTCCTTCTAAAATTTGAATCATTCTTATAGGAGCTATGTTATTATTTGAATCATAGCCTATTTTTTTTGTAAAGGTTATATTTCTATTTATCCTGATGGTCCCTTTTGGGTTCGTCGCCTTTAAACTATATATGTTACCATTATATATAATATTATTATTCTGACCATTAAGCTTACTGAAAATTAATGTTCCATTTTGTGATTCTCTATCAACTCCAAATTGTATATCACCTAGCCCATTTATATTATTGCCATTAATATTTATCTGATTAGACACACCCTCATATTCAGCACTATAGCCGAAAACTACCTTAATCTTTTTATTTCTATTAGTTAAATCAACTATATCACCTTGAGTAAGGTCCATCATACCATTTAGAAGTAATGTAGCGGAATTTTTACCATTAACATTTAAAGTACCTAACCTCAAAGTATTATATACAAATGATAAGTTTGCGTTATGATGGTTTATAGTAATTGTATCATCATTTATAAGGCCTCTGCCTAAGCCCCAGTTATCTTGATTAATGACCACATTATTATGTTGTGTTACCCCATTAGCAGCAAAAGCATCGACATTTAAGCATAAATTAAGAGCCGAAGTTGCAATAAGCACAGCACTCATTTTTTTTAAAGAAGTATATTTTCTCATATAAAACTCATTATTACTATAATATTAATTTATTAAATATAATTAATGCTCACGTTACATCAATTTAATTTTGTTACTTTACTTGTTTTATTAACCTAAAGCAAGTTTAATTTAAGCTAATTACAGGACAAATTAATTCTATTTAATTAAAGATCGCTTTGTATTTATTTGCATTAATTAATTATAAATTTTAGGTGTGTATTTTATCAGGTGAGTAACAAAGACAAAAAACTTATTTTTATTGTAGAAAAAGGATAATTTGATATAAGGAAGCTAAACTTCCTTATATCAAATTGTTTATCAAAAATTAGAAACTTACACGTAATTTTAAAGAACCGTTATGAGAAGCAAATTTCTTTCTCATTACCAAGTCATAATTTACGCCAACTTCAACTTTACCTAGGTTAACTAACTTTACACCACCACCAACAATATAAGTTGTTCTAGAAACTTTTTTCTGTGGTAATAATGTAGAATCACCAGATTCATCTAGGGCAGCAATTTTAACAGCTTTGTTTTTAGAGTTAAGTGTTTGCTCAATCCCTGCATGAATATTTGGTACTAAGCTATAACCATCCATATCGATAGTTTTAGCAAGATTTAATCCTAGTAAACCATTAAGTCTGCTATTTCTTCTGCTTGAAATTTCAACATCATTGTTTGTACCTTTATCACGTAACTTACCAAGTCTGTATTGATCATACGCAAAACCTAAAGTAGGAACTAAAGTTACACCATCTTGAAGTCTAATTTCATAACCTAATTCTTCACGAATACCAGCAAGAGTACCTTTAGCTTTTATCTTGCTATCACCGCTATTTTTTAGGTGTATTCTACCATATTTAACTTGGCTGTTTAAGAATACATCGCTGCTTAAATAGCTTGCTAAATATGCTGTGAAAATATCAGACTTGTTTTTGTTCTTGATATTATGCCCTGTAAGCTTTGTATCAATCTCAGCATGAGAGTAAGAAATACCAAGAAGGTTGCTATCATTAAGCATTGTATCAATACCAACTACCCCACCTGCATGCTTAGTCTTAAAGCCAACAGAATCTTTCAACTTCTTCTGCTTACCTTGACCAGCAAAACCTTTCACCCAAAGGTTGATTGGTTGGCTGAATAAGTCACCAGCAGAAGCACCTGTTGTGTTAGCAACATTAATTGACATTAAGCTACCGAAATCTTCCATACGCGCTGAAGTTGCAGCAGTAGCAATATCTATAGCAGCCGTTGTTGACGCACTAGCAACATCTGATGTCGCTTTAGAAACAACTTTATCTTTCTCAGTTAAGCCTGCTTTTGCAACTGCTGGAGCCTGAGGAGCTTGTTGATCTTGAGGAGCTTGTTGATCTTGAGGAGCTTGTTGATCCTGAGGAGCTTGTTGATCCTGAGGAGCTTGAGCCTCAACACCAGCAAAGAAATCACCTGCTAATTCATATAAATCATCCGCAGGAGCTGGAGCCTCAACACCATTAAAGAAATCACCTGCTAATTCATATAAATCATCCGCAGGAGCTTGATCAGGTACTCGTTGCCCTTGTTGAGCCTGTCGAGCAACTATTCCACCAAGAGCATTTCTAAATTCTGGGTTATTTCGAGCTCTTGTTCCTCCGTTTCGCCCACCTTGATCAACAACGTTTCCACCATTTTGACCTGAAGCACCCGGAGCTGAAGCACCCGGAGCTGAAGCACCTGGAGCTGAAGCACCCGGACCTGAAGCACCCGGACCTGAAGCACCCGGACCTGAAGCACCTGGCACCGGATCAACAACGTTTCCACCATTTTGACCTGAAGCACCCGGACCTGAAGCACCCGGACCTGAAGCACCCGGCACCGGATCAACAACGTTTCCACCATTTTGACCTGAAGCACCCAGACCTGAAGCACCCAGACCTGAAGCACCCAGACCTGAAGCACCCGGAACTGAAGCACCTGGCACCGGAGCTGGAGTTGTTTGAGCAGCTATCCTCTCTTCTTCAGCTAGTGCAGCTAAAACACTTGCTCGAACCTCTAATAAACGATCACCGTCATTATCTAAAATATCATGCGCTTGCTGACGTAAAGCTTGTATATTTTCTCTAGCCTGTCTTGCTTGGTTTTGAGCATCTTCGCTATCAGGTTGAACTAAAGCTTGATTTAAATTTCTCTCTGCTGAGGCTAAATCTTGAGTAACTTGTAGTAATTGTCGAGCTTGGTCACGTAGTGTTTGAGCGTCGGCATTTACAGCTGGAGTTGTATCGGTAGTTAAAGTATAAGAAATTTCAAAAATTTCACTTAAACCATCATGTAAAATTTCTATTTCACGAGGTGTATCGTTCCCTTTGAGGAAAATTTGAGATAAAGTTTCAATAAATCTTGTCATCTCTGGAGAAGCCTGCTCATTCACACCTCCAATTTCTCCACTTGCAGGGTTTTGTTCAGGCAAATTCCCTCCTTGAGATAGAACTTGTTGAGCACTCGCATTTAAATTTTCTGCAGCAGAGCTTGACGGTTGAGGTTGCGTGTTCCTAGAATTTCTTGTATTTAGATTTCTTTGCGCAGGAAATCTAAGCATTGCCATTGCATCACTTGCAAGTAAGGTTGCAGCAAGTGCAGATATTGCAAATAAAGCTTTTCTGCTTTTATTCTTTCTTTCGATATTATTTTTCATTGATACCTCTATCATATTGGTTGACCAAATATGTCTAATATAATTTTTTTGCTATTAATTTTATAATTCTTTACGGTTTATTACCATTTAAGCAAAACACCGTCCAGAACGCTTAAACATTAATACATAACAACTTATTAGACATAGTTCTAAAATTTAATACCATATCTATTAATGTTTAGCAAGCCCAACAAAGACCTTTACTAAACATTTTTAACTTTAAAAGTGAATTATTATATTGACTTTAACTTTAACTATATAATTATAGAGGAAATTAAATCTAAGGTTTAAATTATAAAATTTTGGAAAAGGAGTTTTATAAAATGATTTATTTAAACTAAACTACTATTGATAATCGCTAATGAAGAAATTTTTTTTGAAAGTAAAGACACAAAACTTTAGGTCCTTCTTCAGGAAATTTTTTATGATATATTTTTAGAGATTTTTTGGTAATATATTATAATATTTTACAGCAATAGTGCTCCTATTTCTAAATTTTTCTTAAAAATTTTAGCCAAAAAGACTTAAAGTAGGCTTATATTAAATTTCCGCCTCTAAAACCAAGTATATTTTCACTAATAAGAGGATATAAGGATTTGTGCTCCAAATTTATTATCATTAAGAGTAGAAATATAAATTTGCAGAAGTTTTTACTGGAAAATTTTTTAATAGGAAAGAATGGAGTAGGAATCAAAGTTACTACTCCTGTGAAATTTTTAGCCTTCTTCACATTCAAGTGAACACTGGGTTGTAAAGTCGAATGTGATTTTATTACTTTTATCGCATTTAACTTGTACTTTGCCGCCTTTTTTAAGCTTACCAAATAAAATCTCTTCAGCGATTTTTTTCTTTATTTCATTTTGAATAACTCGCTCAAGCATTCTTGCGCCATTAAGCTTATCAAAACCCATTTGAGCAAGATATGCTTTAACCGATTTATCAGCAGTAATTTTAACACCTTTATCGGCAAGTTGCTCACCAAGCTCATGGAACAGTTTATTTATAATTAACTCAACTATGTTAGAATCAAGAGGTGCAAATTGAATTACAGCATCAAGTCTATTACGAAACTCAGGTGTAAATATTCTATTTAGCTCATCAATGCCTTTTTTAAAGGAAGTTTCTTGTTTAGAACCAAAACCAATAGACGCTTTAGACATTTGCTCTGCCCCTGCATTGGTTGTCATTATTACAATCGAATGAGCAAAATTTACTGTTTTACCTGTGCTATCTGTAAGCTTGCCATAATCCATAATTTGTAGCATAAGATTATAAATATCTTTATGAGCCTTCTCAATTTCATCGAGTAAAATTACAGAATAAGGGAATTTTGATACTGCATCTGTAAGTAATCCACCTTGCTCAAAACCAACATACCCTGGAGGCGTTCCTATTAATCTTGATACTGAATGTGCTTCTGCATATTCAGACATATCAAATCTAACAAGCTCCATATTACAAAGTTTAGCAAGCTGCCTTGCAAGCTCAGTCTTACCCACACCAGTTGGTCCTGCAAATAAATAACTACCTGTAGGTTTTTCAATTTTTTTAAGACCGGCTTTTGCAAGCTTTATATTTGAACATAATTCTTCAATTGCTTTATCCTGTCCATAAATAGCATCTTTTAAATTATGTTCAAGTTGCTGAAGTTTTACTACATCATCAGTTGCAATAGAGATTGATGGTATATGCGAAATTTTTGCAACTATATCTTCAATATCTCTAACAGTAATTGGTGCGTCTCTTAAAGGAGAAGTCGAAGATAAAATCTTCTTTTTTGCACCAGCTTCATCTATTAAGTCAATTGCTTTATCTGGTAAATGACGATCAGTTATATATCTCTCAGAAAGCATAGCAGCCGCTTCTAGCGCTGACTCTTCATATTTAACCTTATGATGTTCTTCATAATAAGTTTTTAAGCCTATTAAAATTTTAATTGTTCCTTTAATATCCGGAGCTTGCACCACAACTTTCTGAAACCTACGTACTAAAGCCATATCTTTTTCAAAGTGATTATGATATTCTTTAAAAGTTGTCGAACCTATACAATGTATTTCACCCCGTGCAAGCGCTGGCTTTAAAAGATTACTTGCATCTAGTGAACCTCCGCTTGTTGAACCAGCACCTATTATTGTATGTATTTCATCTATAAAGAGCACAGCATTTGGCATCTCTTTAAGTTCCTTGATAATACTTTTAACCCTTTCCTCAAAATCGCCTCTGTAACGAGTTCCGGCAACAAGGCTACCCATATCAAGCGCAAATATAATTGCATTTTTAAGCACTTCAGGCACATCTTCTTTAACAATCCTATAAGCAAGCCCTTCTGCAATTGCAGTCTTTCCAACACCTGGCTCTCCGACAAGCAATGGATTATTTTTATGTCTTCTACAGAGAATTTCAATAGTTCTTTCTATCTCCTGCTCCCTACCTATCAACATATCAATTTCACCATTTTGAGCTTTGGTATTTAAATTGATACAAAAAGTTGCAATCGGACCAGATGGTTCAGGTTGAGTTTTCTGTGGAGATTTTTTAACTTCAGAATTTTCAGTTTTTTGTGGCTCAGATAAGAAATCTGACCCGTATATTTCATCGTTTTGCATTCTAGTAATAATATTACTCTGAGAGTGTTTAGCTAAATAATTAATAATATCCATTCTGGTAAGCTGCTGCTCTTTTAAAAACATTACAGCATATGATTCGTGCTCGAAGAAGAATTCAGCAAGCACATTAGCACCAGTAATATTATCTTGACCTGTCGCATGCCCATGAATCGCAGCTCTATGCACAACCCGTTGAAAACCCGCAGTAGGTTTAACTTCAAGCACATGATCCACCACAAGTGCATTAAGCTCGCTCTTAAGGAAGCTTTTAAGCTTCTTTGTAAGCTTCTCAATATCAATTTTACATCCTAAAAGAACAGATTTTGCATCTTGATCCTCTAGAAGAGCAAGCAATAAATGCTCAAAAGTTGCATATTCATGTTTATATTCTCTTGCAATAGATAAAGATCTATGCAAAGTCATTTCCAGGCTTTTTGACAGCATCTTGTTCAACCTTTTTTATTATTATAGTTGCTTTAATGTTTTTATCGATTAAGTACTTTTGAACTTCAAATGTTATCAGGTCTGCTACTGACGAAGAAAGATTGCTCCAAGATAACTGTCCATCGTTTTCCAACTTAAAAATATGCTCAGCAAGATGCGGATTAGATATACTGAAATATTTTGATAATATTTCAGCATAGTAAAAACGACTTACATTAGAATCAAATTTCAAAATTAATAAATATCCTTTATTAGCTTTCTTTAGATTCTCAGCATTTTTTTTTCTTATAGCTTTATATAAAACACTTTCATCGAAAGCATCTGGACTAACCCCATTGCTGCCTAAGTTTAAAAGTTGTTTCCAATCAAAGTTAGAATTATTATTTTTCATAAAAAATTTTTTTTTTACTTTAAAAACTAATATAAAGTTAGAAATCCCAAATTTTCCGATAACATAATATTATTTAAATTTTACTTACTAAATTTCGTTTTGGTTTTTTTTAACATATTAGGTTTTCATTATACCTTTTAATAGTTACTAAATAATTAAAAAAGTAACCTTTCTTAATTTTTAGCTTTAATTTTAGTTATGTGTTACTAAAATATTTTACTTTTTGGTTTTTTGGACTTATATTAGCAATAATTGATTATAATGATTAACAAACAATTAAAATAAATGCTGCTTTGCAGCAATTTTTTATATTTTATATATTTCTCCACCTTGCAGCTATAAATTAGTCACAGAAATGCCACGTTACAAAATTACAATTGAATATGTCGGTACAGATTTTTGTGGATGGCAACGACAACAAACAGGTCAATCCATACAAGCCTTAATAGAGAATGCTATAAAAAAATTTTCACAAGAAGAAGTGAATGTGATAGGCTCTGGTAGAACGGATGCTGGAGTTCATGCCTTAGGACAAGTCGCTCATTTTGATTTAGTGAAAAACTGCGAACCATTTACAGTAATGCGTGCTATCAACCATTATCTCAAACCCAATTTAATAGCTGTTCAAGATTGTTGTATTGTTGACGAATCTTTTCATGCGCGTTTTTCTGCAAAAAAAAGACACTATATATATCGCCTTATTAATAGAGAAGGTAAAATTGTTATAGATAATAATAGAGCCTGGCAAATTAGACCTCCTCTTGATATAAGTAATATGAGAGACGCTTCACAATATTTAATAGGTGAACATGATTTTACCAGCTTTAGAACAATCCACTGCCAAGCAAAATCCCCTGTTAAAACTATTGATAATATTGAACTTGAAAAAGATGGCGAAGAGATAAAAATATTTTTTTCAGCAAATTCATTTTTACATCATATGGTTAGAAATATGACAAGCGCTCTAGTTTATGTTGGATTAAATAAGCTTTCACCCGAAGATATAAAAAATATATTGCTCGCTAAAGATCGTAGCAAAGCGCCCCCAACAGCTCCTGCCTTTGGTTTATACTTTACTAAGGTGGAATATTAGATTATCCTCGAAAGAAATTTGATAATCTATGTTACCATGAACAAATGTAAAATTTTTATAATCTCTCTTTTTATTTTATTTACATCTTTTATTGCTGTAGCCGATTCTATTAAATATGAAATTGATAAATTAATAGCAAATACAGACCCTAATATAAATATTGGCGTCAAAATAGTAAGACTTAATGACAATAAAATATTATATGAGAAAAATATTGATAGTTTCTATAATTTTGCAAGTAGCTTAAAAGTTTTACTTACTGCAAGCGCTATTGAATTTTTTGGTGAGGATTATAATTTTAAAAATAGCATTGCTAGGTTTGGAGAAGATTATTATTTAGATATAGGTGATGATCCAAATTTCACTGAAAAGGATTTAGACCTATTAATACAAAAACTAAAGGCTCAAAATATCAATTCTATAAATGGTAATTTCTATATTGTTAAAAAAGACTTTAAATTAGAGTCACTTAGTCCTTATAAAGTCATTGTTGATAGTCTTTATTGTTATGGTGCTCCTGTATCAAGAACACATATTAACAAAAATTGTTTTCAGCTTGCAGCATCTCCAGGAAAAGTTGGTGAAGAGTTAAAACTAAGTACCCAATATCCTAATTTATTTAAAATTAATAATGAAGCAAAAACGATAAGAGATAAATCTACTAAGCCTCGTATTCAAAGATTTGTAAATGGAGATAAAATTAAAGTAATAGGCACGCTTAATGAATCTTCTAATTCAATATCTATTAACCCAGTTATTGAAGATAGTATTAAGTATTTATCATTATTTTTAGAATATACTTTAAAAAGTAACGATATTAAATTAAAGGGTAAAATACTACCATTTATAAATATTACTTCATCTAAAGCAACATTAATTGCTGAGAATAAAAAAGATATTAAAGAAATATATAAGACTATATTAAAAAAATCTGATAATTATCTGTCAGATTATTTATTCCAACTTATTTCAACAAATAGCATTTATGATGAATGGTTTGAAGCAGGGGATTATTTAAGACAATATGCTGCAACAAGGTTTAAGATCAGTTTAGACCATGCTATAATAATGGATGGTTCTGGTATGTCACGCTTAAATATGCTGACGCCAAATCAAATGAGTAATTTACTTAGTGCAATTTATAGAAAACCATATTTTAACAATTTTAAAAATTATCTAGCACAACCCGAAGAAGATAGTACTTTAAAAGAAAGATTTAAAGATTTCCCACATAAAATCTTCGCAAAGACTGGCAGCATGCGCGGAATATATTCCCTTGTTGGCTACCTTGAAAAAGATCAAAATATTTATAGCTTCGTTATTGTTGTAAATAACGCTGTTGTTGCGAAAGAAAACTATATAAAACTTAAAGAAGCAATTATTAATACTATAAAATGATAACAATTAAGGAAGCTTTGCTCCATGGATCAAAGCGTTTAAAAAATTTCTCTCAATCAGCAAATCTTGATAGTCGAATAATTTTAGGTTTCCTGCTTAATTATTCCATAGAGGATTTAATAAAATATAGTGATATGTCACTTTCCGATGAATTATTCACTAAATTTAATTTATTGCTAGATCATCGGATAACTGGCGTACCTATTGCATATCTTACAGGTGAAAAAGAATTCTTTGGTAGAAAATTTAATGTTAACCCAGATGTTTTAATACCTAGAGCAGATACAGAGATTTTAATAGAAGCAGTATTAAATGATTATGGTAAAACCCCTACTCCACTTAAATTGCTTGAACTTGGAGTGGGAAGTGGATGTATTATAATTACCTTACTTCTCGAGTTACAAAATGCTGCTGGTATTGCAGTTGATATAAATGCAAATGCAGTTAAAATTGCTAAAGAAAATGCGAGTAAATATCATCTCAAGGACTCTTTGAACATCATTCAGAGTAATTGGTTTTCTAATATCGCAGATAGAAAATATGATATAATAATTTCGAACCCTCCTTATATTTCAGAAGAAGAAAAGGAATTTATTGCTCATGAAACTTTGATGTTTGAGCCACAAGTTGCATTATTTGCCGAAGATCAAGGGCTTATTAATTATAAGCATATTGCTCTTGGCGCTAAAAACTTTCTTAAACCTAATGGTCGAGTTTATCTAGAAATAGGTTTTAGACAAAATGATGCAGTTATACAGATTTTCACAAATCAAGGATATAAGCTAATAAACACACATAAAGATCTAGCAGGCCATGATAGAGTTGTATGTTTTGAAATAAAATAAGCTTTGATTCTGTGGTCATTCTAAGCCAAGCGAAACTTTAATATTTTATAGAGTTTTGTGCAAGTTATGCGAGGTTTTTGGACACATCAGTTATGCTAAAATATTCACGCGAAAACAATGACATCACTAGTAAAATCTTAAAAAGATTCAATAATTACAAGTCAAAAACCCCACCTTTCTAACAGCGGGGTTAATGCCTTATAAATCATAAAAGATACAACGTAACCACTAAGCCTTAACAGAGCGTTTGTTGTTAATACCAATATTCATAATTGTATTTATCCCAATTAAGGTGCTCGCACTAAGAATATAAGCTGGAATCAGGCTCGGTATTCCTATTACTTTATCAAAGCTATAAAACCTCCAAGCAAGAGGCAATATTATTCCAGCGACCATAGCGGCATAAACAGCAACTGGACGCGCTTTATAACCGAATAAACCGATCATTAAAGGAATCGCAATTATTGGCCCCCAAAATTGCTGAACAAATAATATGATGCTTAATAGATTATCAAAACTTAAAGCCATGTAAATAGCCCCAATACCTGTTATTAACGTAAGAAATTTAGAAAGTATAAGCTCAGTTTTTTCTGTTATATTCATAACAGGTTTAATAGAATCATGTACAAAGCCTATTGCGCCTGCATTAAGGTACGAATCAGCCGTAGACATAATTACCGATAGCATACCAATTACTGCAATACCTTTCATCCCTATTGGCAAATATTGATCAATAATAAAGATGATAGCATGATTAGAGGTAAGGTCTGGATTTAAAGCATAGGCCACTAGACCGATTAAACCTGCAACTAAATGGTATATCATAAGAACCAATGCTGTTATTTTGAAACTAACTGCTACTTGTTCAATATTTCTAGCCATTAAAATTCTTTGCATTAATGGTGGATTAAAAGTAGGTATTGAGAAATATAACATCAATGGTAAAAACTTTATAATATTCTCTTTTGACAAATTAATTGTCAACATTTCAGATGGGATTTTTTGTATTAACTCATTATATCCGCCTATAATGTCAACCCCTACGCTTAATATCATCGGTATTGCCACTGTTAAAGCTATAAATTGTACTACATCTGTAAAAGTTACAGCCTTAACACCACCTATCATTGAATATATTACTGTTATGCAAGAGCTAATTATTACTCCTGTAAGATTATTTAAACCTAGAAAATATGTAAGAACAAAACTCATTGCTTTGATTTGTGCCGCTATAAACCCTGCAGATAATATTAAACCGCCAATTCCTGAGATGATACCACTAGGTTTGCCATATAAAGCAACCATAACATCTCCAACTGTAATGCATTGCCGTTGAAAAGTCTTTAATCTTGGAGCGAATATATAAGCTATTAATAGTTGCCCAAAAGATTGAGCAAAAGTTACAAAAATATAAATTATACCACTTTTAAAAACTTGTTCCGATACATTAATAGTGCCACTACCACTGAGCCATGTAGCACATAATGTCATTACAAGTACAATAGTAGGGAAGTTACGATTGCCGACAGCGTATTCTTCGATTGTATTAACAGTTTTACTGCTCCAAATACCGACAAGCATTGTGATAATGAGGTAAGCAATTACAAGCGTGAGATCAAATGGGTGAGCCATAATATTTGTTCCTTAAAACTTTGGTTACTATACACAAATATTAACTTACTATTATTTAATTAAAATGCAGCTTACTAGTAATATCATTAAATTTATTTTAGCAAGAAGAAATTAATATTATAAATAAATAATGAATAAGCGTATTTCAATTACAAATTACTTTAAATTCTAGATAATTTCAAGGTAATTTTTTATAGTATAAATATTTATAAATACTTAAATTGTTTATTAATATTACTTAACAAATACTGACTATATTATGAGATTATATTTTATCTTATCCTTATAATAAAAAAACCAAAGAAAATAAATTGAAATTATTATACTAACATTAGCTCGGCAATGTTAGGCTTCTAACTACATATATCGATTTACCGTTTCAAACTAAATTTATATTTTAATATTAATAAATTATGCTTGAAATGAATAAATCTATTTGTTATAACTTAAAGAAAAGCATTAATTTTTTTGTAAAAATTCATGAGGATTTCGGTAGAACAATGGTTGATAAATTACCACCTAAAATATTAGTTATTGAAACTGATGAGGTTTTAAGAACATCAGTTAGTAATACAATTGAAAGATATTGGTTTACTGTTTTTAGAGCAGGCGACTTTGATACTGCTTTAAAAAGTTCAACAGTTAACAAACCAAATGTAGTCATTATAAGCTCACGTATTCAAGGCTTAACAGCAGTTGAAATGGCTGTTAAAATCAGAAAATTATCTGGTGCTGCAAATACACCAATAGTTTTTTTAGTAGATGAAGGTGAGTCGATAGAAAATTACAAAGCTATTGATAATGGCTTAAATGAATATGTTTATAGACCATTTACACCTAATGAACTAATGACTGCCATTAAATCTTTACTGAGAAGATCTAAACCTGTATTCCAGGATAAGATCATTAAATATAAGGATTTAAGCATGGATCTTGCTAAATTTGCTGTTTATAGAAGCACAAGGAGAATCCATTTAGGCCCGACTGAGTTTAAAATTTTACAATTACTTCTACAGTCACCAAAGAGTATTTTCTCAAGACAACAGATTATTGATTATGTTTGGGGAGCAAATTATTCTATTGAGCCACGTACTGTCGATGTTCATGTAAATAGACTTAGGACGTTGATTAAAGAACCAAATGATCCGATGCCATTTATCAAGACGGTTAGAGCAGCAGGATATTGCCTAAGCCTTCCAGGCGAGATTGATTAATTTATATTTCTGAAGTAACGAATCTCTAATTAGTATAAAATATTTTTAAAAGAATTTATTTTATACTAATTTTCCTTTCTATAATATTGTTATTATTTTTTAGAAATTGTAGCATTTAAACTTGAATTTCGATTCTTAATTAGTTTTTATAAGCTCGTTGAAGCTTTTTACCTTGACGAAATGAGAAAAAATTACCAGCTTTGAGATTATTGACTTAAAGTGTTAGATTTGGATTCGAGTAAAATGCTAATTAACCTTGAAGAGGATTTCAAAAACTTCGAAAATTATTGCCAGTCTTACAATGACTATAAGGAAAAAATATTAAATAAAATTTCTTTAGAAAATAAAATAATTTATTCAACTCCAATTTATGATTTAGTCTCATTTAATAGCACCCCTGAAACTGATCGAGTATTTTTGATAATCCCATCAATTATCAATAATTCCAATATCTTCACTATTGGAGGAAAGGAAAGTTTCATTGGATATTTAAGTTCTTATGGCAAAGTATATTTAGTTAATTGGAAAGAGCCTTATGAGCAAACTTATGATTTAAATTTAAATGATTATGTAAAAGAAACTTCTCAAATTGTAGAAAATTTACATAAAACATTAAATAAAAATATTGATTTAATAGGTTATTGCTTAGGCGGGAATTTTGCTTTAGCAACTTCTGTTTTAATTTCAAATTGCATAAAAAGTTTAATGCTGTTTGCAACTCCATGGGATTTTAACTACTTAAAGAATTTTCGCCATGCACAAAAAATATTGCATATTGAAAGAGCGTTAGAGAATCTTCCTGTTGTACCTATAACTTATATGCAAATATTATTTCTGCTTATGGACACAGAAAAGTCATTTAATAAATTTTTTTGTAGCTACTTTTTAGATTCTTGTAATGATATTAATACTTTTTTTGAAGTTGAGCAATGGCTATATACAGGAAATGATATTGCCAAGCCTGCATATAATCAACTAATGACTGAATTAATTGACAGAAATATTACAATGTCAAATGATTGGTATATAGATGAAAATTGTATTAATCCCACAGAGCTAAAGATTCCTGTCCTTTCAGTATTAGGGTTAAAGGATAAAATAGTTGCAGCTGATGCCGTTAGAGCCATATATTCTATGTTATCCAATTATAAGCCGATAGAGATTGATTCTGGTCATATAGGTTTTTTTGTTGGAAAGCATAAAGAAAAATTATACAAAGAAATCGATCAATGGTTAAGGGGAAATAATGAGTAAAGAAGTATATATTGTTGCAGCAAAAAGAACAGCTATCGGCACTTTTTTAGGAGGATTATCAAGTCTTTCTGCAGTAAATCTGGGGGTTGAAGTTTTAAAAGCAATTTTACATGAAACAAAGGTTGCTCCTGAAAAAATTTCAGAAGTTATACTTGGGCATGTGCTTGTTGGCGGTTTGGGTCAAAATCCTGCGCGTCAAGCATCTATTCATGCTGGTATTCCAATGGAGGTGCCTGCTTATTGCGTAAGCCATGTTTGTGGCTCTGGCCTGAAATCTGTTGCACTTGGTATGCAAGCAATCCAAACCGGTGATAGTAATATAGTTCTTGCTGGTGGGCAGGAAAGTATGTCTACAACACTTCATGCTGCTTTTATACGCTCAGGTGTGAAAATGGGTAATGGCTCACTCGTTGATATGATGCAATATGATGGTTTAACCGATGCATTTTCAAATGTTGCAATGGGAATAACCGCCGAAAATATTGCAAAAAAATATAATATTTCTAGAGAAACACAAGACCAATTTGCCTTAAACTCTCAACAAAAAGCCGCAGCAGCACAATCTTCAGGCAGATTTAATGATGAAATTATACCTATTACAATAAAATCTAGAAAAGGTGATGTTGTATTTGATAAAGATGAATTTATACGCCCAGATACTACACTTGAGACTCTTGCAAAACTGCGTCCAGCTTTTGATAAAGAAGGAACGGTAACAGCTGGTAATGCATCAGGTATTAATGATGGTGCAGCAGCTGTTATGCTTGTTAGTGAAGATATGCTAAAAGCTCATAATTTAAAACCTCTGGCAAAAATTATATCATATGCACAAGCAGGTGTTGACCCAACCATAATGGGAACAGGGCCAGTGCCAGCAGTAAAAAAGGCTTTAGAGAAAGCTGGTTGGAATATCCAAGATTTAGATTTAATTGAAGCTAATGAAGCATTTGCTGCGCAAGCAATTTCAGTGAATCAAGAACTTGGTTGGGATGCTTCTAAAGTTAGTGTTAATGGTGGTGCTATTGCACTCGGTCACCCAATTGGTGCAAGTGGCGCAAGAGTGCTTGTAACTTTAGTGCACGAAATGCAGAAGAGAAAAGCTAAGAAAGGTGTGGCAACACTTTGTATTGGTGGTGGTCAGGGTATTGCTATGTGTATTGAAGGGTGTTAATTTATTTTTATTATATAGCCTAAATTTTTAGGCTATATAATAAATCAAATAAGTTATACTAAGTCTTGTGTATCTCCCAATGGATCTAATTCTATATTAGAAGGAATTTCTTGCTGAGATAAATCTGTATTCTCTTGAGCATTACTTGGCTCTTCAATGTGAGAGGCAATTAGTGAATGTTCTAACTCAGCTATAATCTCAGAACCACCCATTTTTTTCGCTAAATCGAGTTGTACCTCAGTTGGCTTCTCGCCATGCGCAAGTAATAATTTCACCATT
>JAJFBM010000051.1 GCA_020697135.1 Rickettsiaceae bacterium | reverse complement strand
AAAACTCTACCATACGCTCTATAATCTTAATGTATGTTTGCATATAACCTTCTATCGTAGATTGTTCAAATAAGCTTGTACGATAGTTAAAGTTACATGTTAAGTTGTCTCCATCGTCATGCCAAGATACAGTTAGATCAAATTTGGCAAAAATTTCCTTTTTAGTTGGAGAGTAGTCTTCCAAGATTTCATTAGTATAATGTTCTGAATCACCTCCAAAATTTTGCAAAACAAACATTATTTGAAATAACGGATGGTAGCCCATGTCCCTAGGTACACTAAGCTCTTCAATTAATAAGTCAAATGGCAAACCTTGATAATTCTGAATCTCAATAATATCATTTGTAATATTTTTAAAATAACTGAGTAAATTATCTTTTCCATCAATCTTACCGCGAATAGCAATAGTATTAGCAAAAAAGCCAATAATATTATCAACATTTGCATAACGACGATTGGCCATTACGCTTCCTATTAAAATATCAGATTGATTACTATAAATATTAAGGAGTAGGTACCATCCTCCTAATAGCAAACTATATAAACTAATATCGTTAGATATTGCAATATGTCTAAGCCTAACAGATAAATTTTTATCTAGTATTAAATTAAGCTCATTTCCAACATAATCTATTTCTTTAGGTCTGGGGAAATCTGTCGGCAAATTCAATTGTTCATACTTTGCAAGATAGTTTTTCCAAAAATTTAGTTGTTTATTTAATAATTCTCCCTGTAAATAATAGTATTGCCAAGTTGCGTAGTCTTTATACTGAATAGGAAGATAATTTTTATTTTCCTTAATTAAAGCCATCTCATCTTTACTATATGCGTTATAAAATTTACTTAGCTCGTATGAAAAGATTCCCATTGACCAACCATCAGCAGCAATATGGTGAAATATTATACTCATATATATCTCTTTTATTTGAGTTTTTTTATTTACCAAGTGGTAGAAACAAACTCTAATTGGATTCTCTTCTGCTAAATTAAATATATAAGAAAGTTCTGTTTTTATCTGAATATTTAAATCTTCCAAACTATTTAGGTGGTAAACGTTAAATATATGATCTGATACGTCTTTATTTATACTTAATTTATTATTTCCCAATGTATCAGAAATAATCAAAGTGCGCAATACTTCATGTTCATCTACAATTTTTGTAATGGAATTTTTAATATGCGTTACATTTACTCCTATTTTTAACTTATATATCCGTGGAATATTGTAAACTGGAATACTATTATCATATTGACTAATAAACCATAATCTTTCTTGAGAAAAGGATAATTTAGAAATATTACTTTTTAAAATTCCAAAACAATCTTGATAAGTTAAAATATTGTTATTTGATAATAAGTAAATAAGTTCTGTTTTATTATTAATAATAAACTGCTTATCGTTAGCAGACAAACTTTCTTGTTCAGGAATAAACAATTTAATATTTTCTTCATTTACCCAAATACCAATATTTCGATTATTAAGAGAGTAAACAAAACTTAAAATTAGATCAGAATTCAACTTCAGTCCCCTGCAACGATTTTTGCGTAATTGATAAAAAATTAACTAATTCATTTACTTTCTTATATCGAAAAATATCTAAATTATCAATTTCCAAATTAACTTCTTTTCTTAGCCGATTAACTAATTTAATGAATAAAATACTATTACCTCCTAAATAAAAGAAGTCATCTAATAACCCTACTTTGTTTTCCTGCAAATTAAGTATTTCTTGATAAATTCTACAAACCTTTTTCTCTAAGTCTGTTATTGGTGGAGAGAAATTAGTTGAAAATTCAACTCTGGCTTCAGGTAATTTTTTACGATCCAATTTGCCATTTATCGTTAACGGAAATTCTTTAAGGTGCATGAAAACACTTGGCATCATATATTCTGGTAGAACTTTTGATAAATGTTGGCTTAACAAATTAGTTTCTAATCTATTATCTGCTACATAATAAGCAATTAGCATTTCATCTTTAAATATTACTGTAGCTTGCTTAATTTTATTTATAGATAATAATTGTGATTCAATTTCACCGAGTTCAATACGGTGCCCTCTAACTTTGACTTGAAAGTCATTACGTCCAATATATTCAAGTATATCATGATCATACCAGCGCACTAAATCTCCAGTTTTATATATAAATTCACCACTATGAAAAGGATGTGGTATAAAACTTTTATTAGTTAATTCGGGGTTCTTAACGTAACCACGAGCTAAGCCACTACCTCCTAAATAGAGTTCGCCTATAACACCTTTTGGTAGTAGTTCTTGATTATGTCCAAGTATATACGCTTGCATATCATCCACTATTTTACCCAAAGAAATTTTATTATTCAATAATAGTTTATCTTTAGTGACCTTGCATTCAAATGAGAATTGGCAAGCTTCAGAAGGTCCATATTGATTTTTGATAATAATATTTGGAAATATATTAAATAATTTTTGGGCTAATAAGGGTGAGAGAACTTCTCCACAAGAATAAATAATTTTCAAACAAAATTTCTCTTGTTCACATAACTGCATAGTTTCTATATATTCAACAAATAGTGCCAAATGGCTTGGTACAAAAATCAGAAAATTAATTTTTTCTTGTAAACAGAGCTTTGCAATTTGAGCTACGTCTTTATATTCCTCATCAGAAAACATTATAATTCTCGCACCAGAAATCAAAGGTAAAAATAACTCTCTAATAGATGGATCAAATACAAAAGGTATTTTGGCTCCACATATCATTTTTTCTGTAATAGTATTCTCGCTCTTTAAATACAATAACCTTGAAACAATTGATTTATGCTCGATCATTATTCCTTTAGGCCTACCTGTAGTACCAGAGGTATAAATAATATATGCAAGGTCCAGGCTATTTATCTCAATATCAAAGTCATCATTTGGGAATTTTAATATCTTTTCTTGTATTAAGTCATCATCTAATAATAATGTATCCCCAAACCAGTTTTGAGCTTGGCTAGCCAAAACTAATCGAACATTAGCTTCTTCAAAAATATATTGTTTTCTATCAAGCGGATACTCAGTATCTACAGGTAAATAAACAGCTCCAAGCTTAAAAATAGCTAACATAGCAATAGCTGGAGTATGACTTCTAGTTAAACAAGTAGCAACCACATCACCTCTTTTTATGCCATATTCTGATTTCAAGAAATGAGCTAATTGTATTACAGCTTGATTTAATTCCCGATACGTATAATTTTTTTTCTTAAAGGATAATGCTATATTATTAGGTGTTTTCAATACTTGGAGAGCAAACAATTTCGATAAGGTAAGTTCTTTAAAATCCATAATACCATTTGTTTTTTCAAATGCTAAATTTTTATATTCTAAATCACTAACTAATAATAGAGATTTCTCTAATGCTTGAGGGCTATCAATAACTTGTTTAACAATAAGTTCTATAAATGATAATAGTTGTTCAATAATTAAATCATCAAATAACTCCCCTGCATAACGTAATTCAAGCCATATACCCTCTTCAGATTCCTCGCAGACTATTCCTAAAGGATAATCAAATTTAGTCGAAGTAGGAAAAAAATTAATATTTATTTCTTTAGTATAATTAGATGCTTCTGGAAAATTCTCATAGACAAATAAGTTACAAAATAAGCGCTCTCCTTTATCTTGCAAATTAGTTAAATTTATATTGCTACGACTATTCGCTTCATTAATATCTAATTGAAGATGCTGAATAACATTAATTACACTATCATGTTTACCATGGTTAACTATAATAGGTAATGTATTAATATACATACCAACAGAATTTTCAATATTATCTATAGGAAGATTTCTTCCAGATACCACTACTCCCGATATTGTTTGTTGACTGCCTCCATATACATTAAGCATTTTATGCCAGGCATATTGCAATACTGCGTTTGGCGTTACTGCATACTTTTGCCCTAGTAATTTAATAGCTAAAAATATTTTTTTCTCTAATAAAAAACGTCGTTTTTTAGGTTGTAGAATGCGTCTATACTCATTAATATTTATTCCGCTCAAATTACTTTTTAACAATACCTCTAGCTGAGGTCTAGTAGTTATTTGTTGAATATAATTTAACCAGTATCTACTATTTTCATCGTGAAACTGCAAATATTTTTGTGCTTCTCCATAAGTTAATTCCGCACCTGTAACCCTATGTACTCCATTTAGCAAACTCATATATACATTATGAAGTTCCGCTAAAAGGATTTGTACACTCCAACCATCCAGAATAGAATGATGATTATTAAATATACAAGTGTAGCGATCTTCGCTATATTTGATTAAATATACTCTAAATAGACCGCTTTCAGATAAGTGATAAGCCAGGTTTTCATCTTTTAATCTAATTACGTCATATTGCTTAGTTTGCTCAGAAGTGCTCATAAAGCTTAAATCAATGTACTGCCAGCTAAGTTGTGATTTTTTATCTATAACTTGTAATATTTGATCATTCCAAACAAATCTGCATTATCTACTTGACCTTGAGTAAGCGCATGGTAAATAAACCCCTGTTGTAAACTATTTGCTAAATATACAGCTTCTACTTCATTCTTCTCTTGTACCTCATCCAAATAAGACTGATCTATTATAAAATCTACATCACTTGCTGTTAAATAACTCCTCTTTATCTTGGATAAGATACTTACTAATTCTAATAAGCAACTCTTATAATGCTTTGCAAATTTATCTATTAAATCTGCAGTCAATATCCCATCTATATTAAACTCTAACTTGCCATCTATAACTAAACCATTTATATTTAATAATAGCGGAGAATTATAATTTGGTGATACTTGAACTCCTACTGCTTCATTAGTCAATGACCATAATTGATCATTGTTCGAGCCTTCAAACTGACCTAAATAGTTGAAGCTAATCCTAGGTAATAGATCCGTATGGTAACCATATAAACTTCCATAACCTATACCTTTATTAGGAATTTTACGTAATTCATCTTTTAAATACTTTAAGGTCTCAATTTCGCTTACTTCTGCATTTAAACATACTGGATAAAAGGTAGTAAACCAGCCAACTGTCCCTGTAATATCTAAACTATCATCGATATCCTCACGTCCGTGGCCTTCTAGTATTATATGATTCGTTTTATTACCGCTAAGTAAATATAAAGCATGGCTCAAACCAGTTAGTAAAACATCATTTATCTGGCTTTGATAAACATGGTGAATTCCAGATAATAATTGTTCAGTTTCAGATTTGCTTAAGCTAAAACATACGCTTGATTTCTTATCAGTAGTTATCATCCATTTCTGATCTGTTTGATAGTTGGATAATACTTTATCCCAATAAACACGTTCTTCACTATGTGTAGTGCCATAAGATCTAACTGCATTTACCCATTGGCGATAACTACTCCCTTTTGTCCCTAATTCTTTGCCTTCGTATAAGCAATGTAAATCTTCTATTAATATACGCCAACTTACTGCATCAACCACAAGATGATGAAATGATAGATGTAATCTCGTACTACCATCTGCATAACCCGTTAGATATCCTACGTTAAGTAATGGGCCTTTCTCCAAATCAAAGCTACTTTGCCACTTAGTTAATAACTCGTATAATGCTTCTTCGGAAAGCAAGGACACATCCTGGTGTAAAACCTCTGGAACATCCACGGCATCTGTATAATACTGCCGCATAGAACCATCTTCCATTTTATAGCGTAACCTTAGTGCGTCATGATGTTCAAGTAATTTATTTAAACTAACCTCTAGTTGAGGTATACTTAGTGGTGGAACTTTTACCATTAATGCCTGGTTCCAATGATGAATATCTACTTTATCTACCTCAAAGAACCATTCACCGATAGGTAAAAGATCTACATGTCCGGATAAAATACCACTTTCTGTATTCTGTAAAGCAGGTGTAACAGCACTACACTTACTTATTACCTGATCATATAGTCGTTCTATTGTCTTGCATGCAAAAACGTCTTTTACACTTACTGTAAGCCCCAAACGTTGACGCAAGCGGCTAACTAACTGGATACTTATAATACTATCGCCACCAAGACTAAAAAAATCCTCTTTTATACTTAATTTATCGATAGAAGCTCCTAATAGCTCTGCCCAAATCAGACAAACCTGTTTCTCCAGTTCAGTCCGTGGCGCCACATAATCTGTTGACTGGATAAAGCTTGGTTCCGGTAACGAATTCTTGTCTAATTTGCCATTTATAGTTAAAGGAAATGCCTCTAAATGAATATAAATAGCTGGAACCATATAATCTGGAAGTTTAGTACTTAAATAACTTTGTAATTCACTAACTGCTATTTCTTGCTCTGAAACATAATATGCAACCAGATACGTACCTCCAGATAGATGCTCTTTTGCTAAAACTGCTGTTTGCTTTATCTGATTATGCTGGGATAATACGCTCTCTATCTCACCTAACTCGACGCGATAGCCTCTAACTTTAACCTGGAAGTCATTCCGCCCTATATATTCAAGATTACCATTGGGTAAAATCCTTGCTAAATCACCACTTTTATATAGACGAGTATTTATATCTAACCTCTTCTCTTCTTCTGTTTGATATGGATTAGGTATAAAACGTTCAGCTGTTAGTTCAGCTCTGTTTAGATATCCACGAGCTAAACCAGCGCCACCTACGTATAATTCTCCTATCGCGCCAATTGGCAACTGATTAAGACTTGTATCCAACACATAAATTCGTTGATCTGGAATAACTTCCCCAATACATGAAACACCATGTTCAATATCTTCTTTAGTTAATAATTTATAAGTAACATGTACCGTAGTTTCTGTAATCCCGTACATATTAATTAACTGAGGCTTATCATATCCATAATGGTTAAACCATGGGCGTAGTTGAGATAGATTTAAAGCTTCACCACCAAAAATCACATAGCGCAAAGTAGTTAATTCTTCCTGCTGCTGTAATGCTATATCTATAAACTGATAAAACATACTCGGAGTTTGGTTTAGTACACTCACCCCTGCTTTATGACATAAAGAATAAAATAAGTTTAAATCCCGGGTTTCATCAAAACTAGGTATTATTAATTCGCCCCCGTGCAATAAGGCACCCCATATCTCCCATACACTAAAGTCAAATACATATGAATGAGCTAATATCCATACATCCTCTTCTGTAAATTGATACCAGTCTTTAGTTGCACTAAATAACCGTACTACATTCTGATGTGTTTGCAAAACTCCTTTGGGTTTACCAGTAGTCCCTGAGGTATAAATAACATATGCCAAATTGGAACCGGCAATTGAGAGTTGTAAATTCTTGGCAGATTGCTCTGCCACCGCATATTGCACTTCTGAAGCATCAATAGGTAAGACTTCTCCTTCCTCCATCAAGCCTTCCAAACGTGTCTGGTATTCAGTCTGGCTTAACAACAACTTCATATTGGTATCTGATATGATATATTTCAACCGCTCATCGGGGGTCTAAGCCCAACTAGCTCTTCTGTTTGTACTTCACAATGATTTCTTAAGTAATGAGCTAACTGGTTTGACAATACATTCAATTCACTATAGCTTAATTTACGACCAGCACAATCTAAAGCTATTCGATCTGGAAATTTGTTACTCTGCTCTTCAAAAATAGCATTTAAAGTATATGAATTATCAAAATGTAATAAACTACCTTTATTTAATAAATTACTTTCAAGTTGCTTAAAGCTATTCAATTGCTTAACAGATTTTTCATAGCTATTAGGAATCTCGGCAATAAAATATTTTATCAGTTCCAGGAATTCGCCTATTCTATCTAGGCTAAACAATTCGCCCGCGTAATATAATTCAAGCTCTAAATTATTTTGATAACTACTCTCATATACTAACAGTGCTAAAGGATAATCAATCTTCTCAATTGATTTAATCAATTTAAAGTTTAATTCAGATTCTTTGCGCCTAGAAACAGATCCAGGATAATTTTTGTGGACAAATAAGACATCAAATAATCGATTTGATGATCCTTGAAGTTTAGACAAATTTATGTTACTACAAAAATTCATTTCATTAATATCATCTTGAATTTTTAATAGCACATCAAGTACGGACTTATCAATATCATGGTCAACTACTAGTGGTAAAGTATTAATATATAGCCCTATAGATTTATCT
>JAJFBM010000028.1 GCA_020697135.1 Rickettsiaceae bacterium | reverse complement strand
TTTGACAAAATCAGCGCCATATTTCTGGTTAAGTGATTTAATTTGTTCTTCATTAAATTCTTGAGGTGATGAGCTTATAGCCTTCTCTTCTACCTTTTTAGTCTTAGATTTTATAATATTTCTATTAAGCTGCTCCTGCCCAGAAGCTGGACGTTCCTTAACTGCTATAACATCCTCTAAGAATCTTCCTAAAATGATGTGCTTAGAAGTTTTAGCGTAATCTCGAGGTGTGCGCTTCGATTTATCTTTAATATTATAGTTTGCACCATGTTCTATCAATTCTTTAATGATATTTCTATCGCCAGCATCGACTGCATGGTGCAAAGGAGATTTATTATCCTTATTTAATTTGTTAACATCAGCGCCTTTAGCTAAAAGGTGCTTCACCGTAGCTTTATGCCCATATTTTGTAGCAAGAATTAAAGGTGTATAGCCCTCTACTTTATTAGCTCTATTGACATCAGCGCCAGCTTCTAAGAGTTTCTCGACAATTTGTATATGACCTTCCCTTGCAGCATATATTAATGGAGTATTGCCAGTTTTCTTATTAGCATGATCTACTTCAGCGCCCTTATCAATCAGAAACTTTACAACTTCTATATGACCCTTAATTACAGCATCTATTAATGGAGTATCTCCATATTCCTCATTAGCTTTATTTACTTCAGCACCAGATTTTATAAGTTTCTCGACAATTTGTATATGGCCATTCGCTGCAGCAAATATTAATGGAGTGTCGCCATTTTGTTTATTAACATAATTTATATCAACGCCCTTATCAATCAGAAACTTTACAACTTCTATATGACCATTCGCTGCAGCAACTATTAATGGAGTGTCGCCATTTTGTTTATTAACTTTATTTATATCAGCGCCCTTATCAATCAGAAACTTTACAGTTTCTGTATGACCTTCCCTTGCAGCAACTGCTAATGGTGCATAGCCTGTAATCTCATTAGCTTGATCGACCCTAGCTCCAGCTTCTATAAGTTTCTCAACAACTTTTATATGACCTTCCCTTGCAGCAACTGCTAATGGTGCATAGCCTGTAATCTCATTAGCTTGATCGACTCTAGCTCCAGCTTCTAAAAGTTTCTCGACAATTTGTATATGCCCCCCCCATGCAGCAACTGCTAATGGTATATCACCACGTTTCTCATTAAAATAATTTACTTCGGCCCCAGCCTTGATAAGTTTCTCGACAACTTGTATATGACCACTTAATGCAGCAAGTGCTAATGGTGGATAGCCTGTAACCTTACTAGCATAATTTACATCAGCCCCAGCCTTAATAAGTTTTTCTACAATCTGTGTATAACCATTTGCTGCAGCAACTATTAATGGTGTTTCACAAGGGTTCTCATTAACATCATTTACATCAGCCCCAGTCTTGATAAGTTTTTCACCTAAGTTCTCATTAACATAATTTGCATCAGCCCCAGCCTTGATAAGTTTTTCTACAATCTGCCTATGACCACTTACTGCAGCAACTATTAATGGTGTTTCACCACAGTTCTCATTAACATAATTTACATCAGCCCCAGCTTCTATAAGTTTCTCGACAATCTGCCTATGACCACTTAATGCAGCACACATTATAGGGGTATAACCTTTAGTATTAGGCGCATTTAATAAGGTCTTAAAATCGTTTTTAGCAATATAAGATTCTGCATATGATATTACCTCTACGGTGCCTGAGGAAGCGCCTAAATGTAAAATATTACCAATAATTAGCTTGTAATGCTTGTTAATAAACTTCTCTATAAAATTGAATTTTTCTTCGATGTTTTTTGGTGAATCTAAAGCAATATCAAACATTTTTTTTGCTGATATTGTTTCTAGTTCCATCCTAAGCCCGTTTTTTTTTGACCCTTCCTCTACACGTTTATTTACATATTCATTGATTAATTTTATTATTTCGGTACCATCAATTTTTTTTATGTTTACAAAACTCTTTAACGAATCTGCAACTACTTTTTTAATTTTCTTTTTTTCCTCTAAAGCTAATGCCATAAGCCATTCCTTTGTAACAATTTTTAAATGTAAATCCCGAAGATTATGGCAAATATATTAAGAAAAGTCAATATATATAATATTTTAATAAAACATCATTAAAATATTAAGCAGGCCTTTGTGTAGCATTTGAATTGCAGTATTATCTATGCCATTGTGATGTTTTTAGGGAGGAGTTCATGGCTTTACTGCGGGCTAAAACCTTAATAAGAGATAGGTGAATGAGCCTATCTTTATAGAGCTCTGGCTAAGCATGGTAATATAATTGACTTCTATCTTTCAAGAACTCGTAATTCCAAAGCAGCTAAGTATTCTTAAGTAAGGATTTGAAATCTATCCCGGCATATGCTCATCCGAAATCTATAAACACAGATAAGAATCATACTTACGATATGGTTATAAACCAGCTAAAGAGCGAAGGAAAATACTCTCATAATCTTGAATACCGACAAATTAAATACTTAAATAATATAATAGAATCTGGCACGGGAAATTAAAGAGGCCTATCAAACCGACTTTGAGCCTTAAGTCTATGAAGACTGCGTATGCTACCATCAAGGGATTTGAGGTTGTGCGAATGTTTAAAAAGGAAAGTTTGAATTATGAAAATATAGGCAAGGTATATTCGGTGAAATAAAAATAATCACCGATAACCTTTTGGCATATTAAAAAGCCATACTAACTTCCTAGAATCATAGTAAAGTAAATTTTGCAACAGCACAGATATAACTACCTACAGAAAATTAATCTACACATAATTCAAAAGATTTGTAACAACGCCTCTTTTTATACCTCTCCATAAAAGAATATTTAATTATAAAAGATCAGCATTTGTATCTAATAAGGCGCCACCTAATTCAGAATCACTTGTCACATCAGTCTCTTCATTCGAAATAATAGGGTTATTATTACCTAAGATAGATTCACTGGACACATCATCACTGGCAACTAAATAAGCAAGTGCTTGAATCCCATTTTCATTAGCTAGAGTTTGGTCAATATTCTCTGCAACCTTTATTACTTCACTTGATTGTAATTCTTCGAATAAACTAAACTGTTCTAAATCATATTCCTCTGATTCTTGAACTTCATGGGCTATCTTATTTGCAAGTTCTCTAAACTTATATAAATTAGGGCTCACCTTCACTTTATAAACATCTGTTAATGCTGTTACATATGTACCAATGGTACAAATCTTCATTTTAATAGCATCTATCGCTTCTTGACCTTCAACCGCTATAATGAGTTGTTCACCATCTGGTTTGATTTTTCTGTAAGGCTCATAAAAGAATTTTATTTTTTCTAGCTCAGTCTTAATCAAACTATACAGTTCTTTATCACTACATTTTACTGGGTCGACTTTTGTTACTTTAAAACCTAAACGATCTAGATCTAATTTTATTGGTTTAGAGTCAACATTGCTTTGTAATGAATTTAATTTTTTTGTAAGAAGATTATTCCTTATCAATGCTTCAAATATAGGAATAAACTTTTCTATGTTTTCGTCTCTTAAGAGCGAAAGATTATGCCTCATTGCGTCCCTTATTTGTTTAGCATCTTCTATATCGATTACAGAGTTATTTATTAATTCACCTTTTTTAGGGAAGAGCGTGTTAAGCTTATATAAGCTTTCACCAAGCTTTAATAAATTATATTTTAGACAATTAAATTGTTCTAAACTTAAATCTTTTGAATTTTTATTATATATGTCCTCTAAAGTAACTGCATAACTTTTAATATTTTCTATAAGTAGAATTTTTTCAGAAGATTTTATTTTTTTGTTTGAGATTTTCCGCTGCTCTGATAATGAGCTAAAATTCCCTACAATATTAAAAGCCTTAGTATCATCCTGTGCTATTTTGTGTAATTTCTGTTGAATTTGTGGTGGAAGCGATGCTTTCTGCTTGTTCTGAGAAAGCTCAACGTCATTCAAACTTTTTTGCAAATTGCTAGATTCATTAGTTTTTTCAGGCTTTTGCGGATCAGCTTTTTCTTTTTCTTGGTGGCTTAAATTTTTTTGTTTCTTCTTATGTCCAAAAGGTTTAACTTGTTGCGGTTTTGGTGGAGAATTTTCATTATTAGAAATGATTTTCTTAGGGGTTGCAACAGTAACCTCAGAAGATACATTCAATAAATATGGTTTAACAAAATTTATTAAATATTTTTCCTTAGCTATGTCCGCTAACTTTGCAAGAGTAGTAATAAATTCATTGAAATTAGTTTTATCATGCGAATCTAATAATGCATTAAATATTTCCTTGGCAAACTTTTTATTCGCCTCAGTATTGTTATTATTAGTAAGTGTACTTGCTTCATAGGCTTTATTTGTCAACTCTATTACTTGTTCAGCAGAAAGCTTAGCTCCTAAATATTTAACTAATTCCAAAAATATTGCTTTCTTATTATCGCCTGATAGACTTAACTCTAAAAGCTTTACAGCCTCTTCGGATTCAATATCAAGAATGATTTTCTGGCACAAACGTGAAATTGCTTGAGGATTACCATATCTTATTATTGAGGTATAAATCTCTTTAGCAACGCTGCTAATTTGCTGCTTATAGTGCTCTATCATTATGGAGACAGATGCATCAGTTCCATTAAGCAATATCTCGGTTGCTGCATATACAATAACTTTATCAGATAATTTTAGAGAGTTATTTTCTACTAGGTCACCTTTTTTAGCTTGCATTATGAATATTAATTCTTCCGCACTAATATTACCAATTTGCTTAGTTATTGAATTTGCTTCCGTGACTATATTATCAAGATTTCGAACTAATAATTCTAAATCAAGATATTTATTCTTTAATATTTTCAATAAGATTGGAGTTGTGATGATCTTTTCAAGAACTTCCTTTGATTTAGGGAGACTATCTAATCCAAAATTTTCTATTAATAGTTTAAGTGATTGATCCGTTTTAGCAATAATAGCTTTAGATAAAAATTCTTTACCATATTTTTGAGTTATAGCAATATTTTCTTCTTTAGATAAAATTGTGCTCTGAGGTATGTTTAACTCGCTTAACTCATGCTCTATTAATACTTCTAATTCTTTATGAGCCCTATCAATGTGAGCGTTGAATAATTTTGCGAATAACTCAGAATTACTGCTACATTTAGACAAATCTAATTTTAATTTACTTAATTCTTCATTTAGCTTACTCTTATCAACCCCTTCTCCAAAACGACTTTTGTAATAAGACACTGTTAAATCCTTTAAAAAAAGAATATCTTGTGTATGGTTAACATTATTGATGAAAGCGTATTTATCAGCCTTACCAACTAATAAAGTAGAAAAAGCGTTATATAGCTTTATAAGATGAGCGATATCGTCAAGCTTCGCTTTTTCCAACATAGTTACTATATTCTTTGCTCCAATTTTAAAATCACTTTCCTTTAATAAAAAGCTTTTTAAAGTTTCCTTTATAATATTTGAAATTATTAACTTAATCTTATCTCTTTTTTGCGATTGTTGCTCCAAGAGTAAGGGAGGTAAATCTTCCGAAAATAAGGATTTTACATCATTAATTCTCGTTTCTATAAATTTGAATAAGTCTGATTTAAGAGTTGATTTTGAATTCTTGCTTTGTTCAAGAAGTATTTTAAATATTTCCACTCGTCCATTTACCATAGCGTGTAATAAAGAACTATATTTAACTCCTTGACTAATATTTATATCTAAGCCTATAGATAAAAGAAACTTTACAACATCAATTTTATTTTTCTGGATAGCTATATCAAGCACGTTTGAGTTTGTTTCAGGCGTGATAATCTTAAGGTTTGCTCCTAAGTTGCACAGATATTTTACACTTTCAAGCTCCCCATACACTGTTAATAGCATTATTGGTGTTAAATTATACTTAATAGTTACGTTTATATCTGCACCATGTAAGCAAAGCTCTTTAATAATCGCAAAATTCTTTTGTGTTGTTGCAATGGCAAACGGAGTATATTTATCTTTAGCAGGGATATTCGGGTTTGCGTTATAACTACATAATATTTTAACTGCTTCTAAATTGCTTTTTGATGTTGCAATATGCAGCGGCGTTTCTTTATTTTTGTCTTGTTGATTTACATTTGCACCATAAGAACATAATATATCAATTATTTCATTATATCCCCCGTGAGCGGCCACATGCAGCGCTGTTTCCTTTTGAGAAGCTACATGGTTTACTTTAAGGTCTTTCTGAACGCCCAAAGAACATAGTTTTTTAACAGTATCAGTACAGCCATAGTTTGCTGCTATTATTAACAATGAATCTCTATTTTTATTAATAAGGTCTAATTTTAATCCAAGATCAATCAAAAAATTTGATAAGTTAGAATTTTTATTTTCAATGGCTAAGAATAGCGCATTCTCGTTAAAATTATTTATATGATTAATATTTGCTTCTTTAGAATGTAAGAATTTTACTAATTCTAAATCCCCTTGAATAGCGGCATGTATGAATGGGGTATTTCCTGCTTTATCTGATAAATTGATATTAGCTCCCTTATTCATCAAAAATTCGATTAGTTCTATATTTGCAAAATATGTTGCGTAAAAAATAGCTGTTCCACCCACATCATCTTTAATATTAATATCCGTACCCTCATTGAGCATTTTCTCTATTTGGTCAATTTCGTTATCGATTATGGCCTCGAAAAATTTATAAGCTTCACTTTCTTTATTTGAAACATTAATAATATTAGTTGGATGATCAAGATCATTTTTGCAATTTAGTAAAGCTATGCTTAAAGGTTTAATAAATTCTTTTTTTGGATGCTGAGTTAATTCATCTTCATTAAAATTTAACTCATCCAAAAATTTTAAAATTTCTTTTTTCCGTTTAGGGAAGTTATAAATATCTTTAAAATTTTTATGTATGTGGGAAGTTATAATATCTTTACAGAAATCAACATCTGCTTGAGAGTTAAAAAATTTCATCAATGAATTAAAATTCGCTTCATTTTTTTCAAGTATTATTCCATAGCCAAGTTTAGATGTATTGAAAGAGCGTTCTTTACAATCCTCCTTTTTTATAATTGAATAAAGAACGTCATATAAATAAAATGTATTTAATACTTTCAAAAAACCTGCTTCAAAAGCATATGACAAAGCATTATAGCCAAAATTATCAGTTTCGTATATATCATTGATTTGCAGGTGTTTTAAGAGCTCTTTAACTATGACTAAATATTCTTCTTCAGTGGGCTTCCTGGCTCCTTCAAAATGGGTTTGTTGTGCATCAATTCTTCTCTCACTTTCAAAATATTGGTCGCCCAAACCAGAAGCGATCAATAAGGCATTATGCTTATCATTAGTTTTTTGTGTTACGTCTGCTCCTTGCTTTATTAAAAGCTTTACAATATCTATATTAGCGGTAAATGTAGCATAGATGAGTGGAGTATACTTAGATTTACTGGTTGTATTTACATCCGCACCTCTGTTGAGCAACTCTTGAGCGACCCCTAAAGCGCCACACCGTGAAGCTACACTTAACGCTGTACAACCATTATTAATTGTGGAATTTATAGGACATCCTCTATCAAGTAATTCTTTAACAACTTCAACATGATGGTGTCCAGCAGCTATATGTAGTGAATTAGCTCCTGCTATATTTTTGCTTGCTGGATTAGCTCCATTATCAAGTAAAAGCCGTACCATATTTAAATGTCCTTTCATACTTGCAAGCATTAAAGGGGTTTGTTTTTCCACATTTGCTACATCTATTTTTGCTCCGTTATTTATCAATAATTCTACTATATCATGATGGTTATAAGCCACCGCTAAATATATAGCTGAACATTTATCTGAGGTTTCATCCTTAACATTAATATTTACACCCTTATCCAATAATGCTTTAACATCATTTATTTTCCCTCGCTCTATAGCATTAAAAAATTGCGCTTCTAATGTATTTTTTTTTACCATTGTTCCTTTACTCTTACTTTAATCTCTAATAAAATTAAATATTATATTATATTATATAAAAAGTTGCATAATGTTTAACGTATAATAAAACTAAAGAGAAAAAAGTCAACAAATATTAATTTTAGTTAAAAAGTAGTTTTTTTTATAATTCTTCATAAATGGTTGATCTGGCTACACTTTTCGGGACATATAAACTTGTTGCAAATTTTTTAAATTCGCTGTAATTAAATTTCAAACATTAAGAATTGGGTAATTATATCGATATTTTAAGGGCATAATTTTACGTGCGAAGTGATCATTTTGGCTGTTCGTTAGTAATATCGAGAATTTCTAACAAGGCAAGTAGATTATCAATGATTACTAAACTCTTCTGAATATATATTGTCCATATTGCCATAATTCTAATAAAAATAAAACTTTTGCCAATATAAAATTAAATATAACGATTATAAGGTAAATAAATGTCTGAAAATTATAAGCCAAAAGGATATCCTGATTTAATACCATTTTTGGCTGTAAAAAATATGAATGAATCAATTAATTTCTACCAAGAGGCCTTTGGTTTTGAAGTAGCAGGCGATATTTCTAAGGATGAGAATGGAAATATTATCCATGTTGAAATGAAGAAAGGTGAGGCATATATTATGTTTAGCCCAGAAGGGGCATATGGTGGAAATTCTAAATCGCCTATAACTACAAACGTTGAGTCAGGAATAGGTTTATATTTCTATTGTGAAGATGTTGATTCACTTTACAAGCAAGCAATAAAAAATGGGGCTAAATCTTTAACCGCGCCAGAAGATATGTTCTGGGGAGATAGGATGTGTAGAATTACAGATGTAAATAATTATCCATGGGCATTTGGGACTAAATTAAAAAGCTAAAAATTAAAATAAAGTCTTAAAGGTTAATAATTGGGGTTATTTATAGCCCAAAATCTATATAATTACCCATTGGAGAGGGTAACTCTCCATAAAATATTTCTGAATTTTTTATGTTATGATCTCTATCAAATGTAGATGACAGATTATTATAATCTTCAAGCTTATCATCATATATGGATTTTAGTAAAAACTCTAATAGTTCATCGTCATAAGAGAATATATTGTTTTCTATGTTCTCTTGCAATTTTTCAGAGGGAATGACCGATATTAATTCACTTCTCATTTCTTTATTTGTGGTTTCCTGTGAATTAGTAAGGGCGATAACCTCATATGCATTAGTAGTTCTTGTCTTAGTTTGGATAGTTTCAATTTCTGGTTCTACTATTTTCATGTTAGAGGGTATAATTTCTAAATTTACTAAATTTTGTTTAAAGCTAGGCTTCTCCAAAGCTTTCATTAATAATACTGGCTTAATCGCATCTAATTCTTCTATTGTTCTTACCGAAGTATTTTCTGTGAGCTTACCTCCCTGGTCAATTAAAAATGTAAGAGTGCTTGGCTGATTATTTGCAAAGGCATAATCAAGAGGAGTTAGACCGTCTTTATCTAGCTTATTAATGATTTTAGCGGGAGCACTACTAAGGCGGTGCAAAATTTCTTTGCATATACCGGTCATACCACAATAAGCAGCTATATGAAGTTTAGTCATATTATTAAATCCATATTCACTACAACAATTAAATGGCGGCTTCATAAAATTTTTCGTAAATTCCTTAGGATCCTTAATATATTCTGCATAATATTTATCAATAAGCTTTCGTGTTTTATGCTTCATATTAATTTTAAATTATATTATTAATATAAATAATAATATATTAACGTCTTTAATACAAAGAAAGGTTTTTTAAACAAGGTTAAAATAAAATAAATAGTATATTAAGCGTCACAATAAAAAATGTGATTATGATATTATTTTCTTAAGAAGAATTGGAATGATCGCCCATGCAGCTAAGTTCTTGAAGCTCTTTAACAAAATCTTCATCGAGTTTTTGTAAAAATTCTAAGTTTTTTTTATGTTCCAAAGGTTCGTTATATATTTGTATTATAAATTCTAGGTGGCTTGCAATAGTTTGTGTCGCATCTTTAAAACCTACATAAGGCAATTTATCTATATATAATTTTAATTTTTTAGCAAAAATTATATCGACAGCTCCGATTGAATTTAGATGATTAAAAAAATCTACATTATTAGAAGCCTTCTCAATTAAAAGATCCATAATAAAATGATGATAATTATCAAGCTTTAAGAGAGTTTTAGTGATTTTTGCACCTTTATACACAAGAAGATGTATAATATCGCGTTTAGAGTTTATTAATGCATAATCCAAAGGGGTAAATCCTTCGTTATCTATGGAGTTAATTTGTGAAGTTTGGGTAGAAATAATTTCTCTACAGATCTCCTCTATTCCACAATAAGCTGCTATATGTAATTGGTTCAACCCATTTCCAAATGTTTTTAGATAAAACGTATTTTCAATGCTTCCGAAATATGTAATGAATAAGCTTTTAGAATCGCCAATCATATGGTAATAATTATCTAAAATAATTTTATTCTTCATAAAAGATGTCATAATTTATTAGATAATTTAACTTACTATATTATTTTTGTGGAAATCAACTTTGACGCTCTTGAAAAATATATTTATAAAAATATTCCGATATCATTATCACTAGGTGTAAAGATTGACGACGCTACAAGCGATGAAATAATTCTTACTGCTCCTCTTGAAGCTAATATAAATCATAAAAACACTGTTTTTGGGGGAAGTTTACATTCTGTAGCAACTTTAGCATGCTGGAGTTTATTATATATTAATATTCAAAAGTATTATGAATCATGTGAAATAGTTATATCTAGTAGTAAAATTGATTACAAAAAACCGGTAAAGGAAGATTTTTCAGCTATTTGTGTAAAACCTAATGAAACTGACTGGGAAAAATTCATCAAAATGCTTGATAGGAAAGGCAAGGGAAGAATCTCACTTAAAGCTAAAATTTATCAAGGAGATAGTCTCGCTGTGGATTATCTAGGAGAATTTGTCGTAATTAAAGTGTAATTTAACTATAATAAAACTCTCATTAAATTTTGCTAGCTTGAACATTATTTATTTAGCAAAAAACTACTAATATATTTACAATCAAGTTTTAGAATATATGATAATAAGCAGTGAAAAACAGGTAACTTAATTAATTTAAAACTTATCATGAAAAACGTTGTGCCAGTATATTTAATGAACTTTTTGCTTGCGGTATCTTCTACAATAGGGATGACACTAACACCATTACTTGCAACTGAGAAGCTAGGTATCTCACTATTTATTCTAAGTATTATTGAAGGAAGTACAGAGTTCCTTTCAAATGTTCTTCGATTGGTGACTGGGAATTTATTTGACAGGATGAAGAACAGAAAATCACTTTTTGTATTTCCAACAACCCTGGCGCTTACTTCAAAAATCATTTTATATTTCCCAAGCGCTATAACTTTATTAATTGCTAGAATTATTGAGCGAGCTGCTAATGGGTCCTTTGCAGCTCCTAGAGATGCTTTTGTTGGTGCTGCGTCAAAAAATAAAGGAATGGCACTGGGTTGGCTTAGTGTTACTAAAACTTTTGGTTGTATAATTGGCCCCTTGCTTGTTAGTTTTTCTACATTGATATTTGGTACCCTAATGGAAAATGTATCAAAACTTATTTTTCTTGCATGCTTTATGAGTTTTATAAGTTTTATATTTGCTTTTCTTGTAAATACAGAGAGTGTTGAGAGTAAATCAAATAACCATGAATTTGATTATCAAGAGCTCAAGGCTTTTTTTAAGTCAATATTACCCTTATTCGTTTTAACCTTTTTATTCTTTTTAGGTAGGTTTAATGATGGATTAATACTCATATATCTTAAAAATCAAAATTTTCCTGAATGGTATTATCTAGCTACTATTTCTTTTTTCAATACAATTATGCTTATAGTGTCTCCTGCACTTGGATATTGGATTGATAATAAAAAAGAAGTCTTAATATTATTTATTACTATTACTGCTCTAGTATTATTTAATATTCTTTTCTGGAATATATCTACTCTTCCATGGGTATTTGCTTGTCTAGGGCTTGTAATGTGGGGAGTACAGAGAGCGGGTGCGCAAATTACCTTTACTGCTATGATATTTAAAAAGCTTCCAAAAAAATATTATGGTACAGCAGTAGGAATTTATTCAGTTTTAAGCGGGACTGGGTTCTTTATTGCCTCTCTTGCTTGCGGCTACCTTGCGCAAATCAGCTTTAATTACGTATTTATATTTAGTGGATTTTTCTCCTTCTCAGCGCTTGCTCTTGCAATGCTGCTGAAAGTAAGAGAGAGTTATTAGTTAATATTTATTCCGAGTAATATATGCCACATTTAACATTTGAATATACTGCAAATATAGAAAATTATGATTTTAAATCTACTTTAAAGGAGATTCATAATATTTTAGCAGAGATGCTGCCAACTAAAATAGAAAATTGCAAAACCAGAATAGTTAAGCATGATGATTACATTATAGGGGTTGGTGAAGATAATAAGGCTTTTATAAATATATCAATCAAAATACTCCCAGGTAGAAGTGAGGAACTGCTTAACTCTATTACAGAAAAAATATTGAATCACTTAAGGCAAATTTTCTCTGAAAGTCATAAAGATCTTAATATTGGTATATCGATAGGGATTAGTGTGTTACCAGGTAATTATAGAAAGTCTTAAATCCTGGTTAAGTAAAGTCAATAGGATAGACAAGATAATTAATTTTTTTATATCAGCTTATATAGTAAAATCTCACAATTTTTATAAAACATGTAAAACTAAAAGACGATGAATTCAGCAATAACTAAACCTGTTAATGAAATAATAAATATTTTATTGGAAAAGGTTCAGCCGATTTTAGATAATAATTTAATTGGACTATATATAGGTGGATCTATTGCTAATAATAGCTTTGTCCCTGAAACAAGTGATATTGATTGTTACATTTTTATTGAAAATAGCTTAACTAATGAAGCTATTAATTCGATTAAGGAAATACATGATAAATTATATTTAGCTAACTTCCCTTTTATAGATAAATTGGAAGTTTCATACTTAACTTTAGAAGATCTTAATCACTTTAACTCTAAAAAAACTAGACCATACTTTAATGAAGGAAAATTTTATATAGCCCAATATGGCTTTAACTATATAATAGAAATTTATCTCTTAAGAGAAAAAAACATTATCATAATGGGTCCTAATCCAAAAGAGATTATCAAAGAGATTTCTAATTCTAAACTTTTAGAAGCAATTAAGGCTAACTTAAATGATTATTGGAAACAGTTTTTATATGATGATTATAAGTTAAATAGAAGTGATTATCAAATATTTGCAATCGTCACTATGTGTCGGACCTTATATAGCTTAGTTACTAAACAAATTACCTCAAAACCTATGGCTATCGAATGGGGGCTAGAGAATATTGATATTAAATGGAGAAATTTAATAGAAATTGCGGCAAAATGGAACCCTACAAAAGTAGTTAATAAACCTAATGAAGTAAAGGAATTTATAAAATATACTATTTCAAAGGCTCTATCTAATGAATAATAATTTTTAAAGCCTTTTAGACTAAAATTGAAAAATGAGTAATTGTTTTATATATTTCTTAGATATTAAATTGATAAAGCACCCATTTAATAATGGACGCTTTATCAGCTATAAGGCTTAAACAGTTACTGGCTCAATTTGTCTTTTCAAATTTTCATATTGATCAGCAGGAACGTTAACTCCTAAAAGAATATTTCCAGCACGAATCTCGCTTTCATAATGTTTTGCAGTCTCATCTGGAACACCATATCCAATTAACGCGCCAACAAGGCCACCAACAGCACTACCTGCACCAGCTCCAGCAAGGCCTGCAGCTATAGGACCAGCAACAACAAGGCCAAGGGGTGGAACTGTAAGAACTGTACCAATTGCCATGATTGCAGCAGTAAGCGCGCCAAGCGCTCCACCTGTAGCGCTACCAACGCCTAAACCTTCTACAGTTTTTGTGCCAAGTGTATCAGTTGGAAGGTCTGAATCTGTGAAATATTTATCACGTGTCTCGTCAGACATAATAACTGTTATATCGTCATTTGTATAACCATTATTAGTTAGTGCATGGTAAGCGTGTTCCGCATCTCTAGCATTATTAAATAATGTAACTAAATATTTATTATTTGTATTATTGTTTGTTTCCATATTTCCCTCTTAGATTAAATAAATTAAACATGCAAACACATGTAACTATTAGTTTAGGAAACTTATTCGCTTAACACAAGTAAAAAATTTACTTATTTTTTCAACTATCTTAATCGATGAAATTTTAAACTGAGCGTTGAATTTATAATTATTTTTTATCTTGCATTATCTTCTGAGTTTATTATTCTACAATATAATAATAAATATTTAAGGAGTGTTAGTATGTCTTTTGCATTTAAATCTGCAGCGAAATTATTATTTTCTAAATTAAATAATCAAACCTTAGATACAGAGTCGCATGAAAAGAAAATCTCTGAAATAGTGAAATTTTTTGAATCTATTAAAGGCTTCTATGAGTCTCAAAATTTTAAAATAAATTTTCAGTTCATTAAAATTGAGGGCGAGGATAAAGAGGAATTAAAAAAAATAATGGAGCTAAGTGAAGAGAAAAGTGCTAACTTATCTGATATTTACATATTTGATGACAAGGAAGTACATTTTAATAATGAAGTTTTTTCTTCTGATTCCAAGCCAAGGTTTAAACATATTGATAAATTCCAAGTATCAACATTACCAGCAAAAAATACACAGCTTTTTCAAAATGGGAAACTTATTACAAATATAGATAAAATTCATATTAGCGATGGGTTTTATAACGTTGGTTATGGTGAAGATAAATTTAGATTACTTCCTGGTGATTGGGTTATAAAAGAGGGAAGGAATCTAATGCATTTTGATTACAAAAAAGCCTATCTTAATAATTTATATATTAAAACTCCTGATTCTAATGAAAAAATCTTTCCAGAAACTATTTTTCCTAGGGAACAGGTAAAAGCAGCTGCCAAATGGTGGGCACAATATTTACCAGGATATAAGACAGTTACTTGGGACGAAATTAATAAGAACACAAAATTATTAGGAGAGATGGGGGAAACTGCCAGTATATTAAACTTCATGATGAGAAAAGCTGCACTTAAAGAAGTGGATATAAAAGATCCAGAGGAAAGAGCAAAATCCATAAAAGAACTTACTGAGAAGTTTGACAAGTTTATAGAAATTTTAAGCCATAAAATCTATATGAAAGAGTTAAATAGTGGCTATAGCGATTATATACAATTAGGGCATGCAAGTTTTTATGAGCCGCCGCATGAGGTTGAAGAAGCTCTAAAAGAATCAGGTATTAAAGCCGTAGCTTATGGTTTATTTCCTGGTAAAACTGAAATGGATATATTTTATAATGGACAGATAAATGTACATAATAAGATTATATATACACCTCCTCATCTTACGCATTATACAAAAGATAACTTAGATTTAGAGCATGCGCCATACATGGTTATTAAAGGTTATGATTATAGAATTGTTGAAATCAAAACTGATAAAGTAACGGACTTGTACGAAATCAATCTTTACGGCGACTCTAAGACCAAAAGATATGATCTTGATAAAGCACATTATAGCTGGAAAACTGGAGTACACAGTAGACCTGAGAAAGTATATATGAAAATAGACGAGAAAGATTTTAAAAATATTGAGGATTTTTCTAAAATAACTGATGAAGACTTAATCAAAATTCTTCAAAACCCTGAGCAGATGCTACAAGTATTTAAAAAAAATGCTTTCCTTTATTATAAAGATAAACTTGATAACGAAGGAACTAGTTTTATGGGAGGTATTGGTAAAGTAACTCCAGAAAATCTGGGAAATAATTTCTTTAAATATACTACTGGCCCTGTAAAAGTTGTAAAAGTTGATAAGGACGGCATAATTGATGGGTATAATGTTTGTGAAGTGAAGGCAGGCGAATTTCTTATTTATAGAGAAGTGAAAAAAGATAGTGAAAAATGCCTAGAGACATTTCCTGCAAGCTATAAGGATAGTGGTTTTGCAGCTTATTTATCCGATAAAGATGGAAATATTTTATATAACAAAGCATATTATCCAGGTGATGAATTACCAGTCGAAAATATACAAATAGAGTCTTCTACTAATATTAAAGAAGAAATTCTGGTAGTTGGTATCGATAGGGCGTTATTCTTAACAGAGCTTTGTAATAATAGCAAGGCAGACGGTCCATTAATCGCAAGGCAACCAATGACTTATAAAATTGCTAAGAAAATTGTAAAAGAAGGGCAAATTAAAAATGATTTATATTTTGATACAATTGGTAGCGAATATGGAGTAGGGCCATTTACCCTTAAAATCGACTTAAAGCCTTTTGAAATAGATTGCAAAGAATATAATAAATTACATGGTAAAGGAGTAGCGCAGAAAATTGTAAAAGAAATCTATGAAGCGCAAGCGTCAGTTTGTAATGAAGTCTCTTCAGATGACAACCCTATGGCTCACCTTTATGCATTGATAAGCAGTAAAGCTTTAGAAAAATTCAATGAAAATGATAACACGGCTAAAGAAGAGCAAGATTCTAATAGCTTTAACTGGAAACTTCCGATACTTGGAATGGATATTTATAGCTCAAGTGATAGTGAAAATTCTGATTCAGAGAATTTATAATCAAAAATATAGTGATATATGCTTAAACATATATCACTATATTAATATGGTTTTCAGATATTAAAATATTATTCTATATACTCTGTTGAGTAAAGTTGCCCTGCAACAGCTTTTAAACCTGTGTCTCCAAAATCATAATCAAATTCTGCTTGTTTATTTATCAAAGCATTTGCAATATCTTTTAACTCTTCATGAGAAGCAAGGCGCATTTCTAAAGAGCCTCCAGCGCGTTCTTCTATTAACTCATCAATAAGCGCGCAATTACTATTAACAGCGCCCTTTATTATTAACTTACTTATAGTATAACCTTCAGGATCGCCTTTTTTAGCATTCCATTTAGAAGTATATTCGGATATTAATCCAAACGTAAGTTCTTTGTTTCCATTTACTACGTAACGATTTTCTCCTTTACTGAAATAATAATCTAATTCTGTATCTTGACATTTATATCCAACAACATTTCCAGCAAATTCTGCCGCATCATTCCATTTTTTTATAATCTTCATATATTACTACTTATTTATTATATTTGTTAATTTAGGCCAATAAATATATATTTGTTAACGCATTTTATATAAAAAATATTAAGCCAAGTTAGTATTTTGTTATTGCTTTTTCTTACCAAATTGCTCCTGTTGCATATTTAACACAGCCTTCTATAGCTTTATAAAATGATGACTTAGGCTGTGACTCTTTAAGCTATTATTAACTTAATTCATTTTAAATATTAATTGATATATCGAATCAAAAAATATTTATATGCTGACACTACTAGCCATTACGCTAATATTCTGCCTATGTATCGGGATTGCTTACGCGAACCCTGAGGATGGAGTAGTATCTAGTGGGCTAGCGAGTATAACTTCAGACGGAGCGAACAAGCTTGTAATAGAGCAAAGCACAGACAGAGCGGTTATTGACTGGAAGAGCTTTAATATACAAGTTAACCAACATACCCATTTCACCCAACCCACAACAAATTCAGTTACTCTGAACAGAGTAAATAGCGAC
>JAJFBM010000027.1 GCA_020697135.1 Rickettsiaceae bacterium | reverse complement strand
TTTTACAAGCCAACGCTCAAGACTGGCAGAAACATAATGTCACAATAAAGGGTATTCAGCTAGATTTTGATTCCCCTACATCAAAGCTCTTACAATATAGCAAATTTTTAAATAATTTACGTCTCATATTGCCTTCAAATTATAAACTGAGCATTACGGGGCTTGGTGATTGGATAATTAGCGGTGACCCAAAAGTTTTAACAGAAATTACTCAAAATATTGATGAAATTATTTTTCAATTATATCAAGGCAGAAGCGTATTTCCTAATATTGATCTTTATGTAGATAATTTATCAAAGCTAAAAATTCCATTCAAAATAGGGCTACTTGACAAATATCCTTATAAAAAACTTCTTGTAAAATTAAAAGAAAATAATAATTATAAAGGATTAGTACTGTTTATACAAAGGTAAAAAATGCGTAAGTTTCTATATATAACAATGATTTTAAATGTGTTTCTTTTACCTAATACTAGTTTTAGCTGCGGAGATCAGGTTACAGTTATGAACGCTCCTCCAAGCTATATTGACTTTGATTACACAAACCCGTTCAATAATTATAGTGCTTATGACAGATATAATCTTTTGCTAGGTCAGTATAATATTAATTTAAAATCTAATAATAACACTAATTACGAAGATATTAATAATATTAAAGAGAAATTTATTGAATCAGCATCAAAACTTTTAAAGTCTAAAAATGTTAAATATGATCTTAATATTACGGAAAAATTTGACACTAATTATTATACGTATTATTCAGCTGTTTGTTCAAGCAATAATTATGAAGCTGGGATGAAATTTTTTGAAGCCGCAATAAATGATCCATTAGTCAATGATGGTTTCAAAGAAATTGCTGAACTTAGGCTTGAGAGTTTTGATCTTTGTCATCCAAATAAAGAGAAAAAACAAGTTACTGCAGATCTTTTGCATAAAATACGAATGATCGAATCTCGGAAAGAATTTGGTCTTTACCCAATTTATGTTGAAGCATTAGTATATTTTTATAATGAACAATTCGATAAAGCACGTGAGAAATTTTCTTCTATTGCGAACTCATCTAGAGAGGAAGGGGGGTTTAGTGGAAAAATGGCTTATTTGTATTCTTTACTGCCAAAATGTTTAAAATTTTTTGAGACTAAACCTAATTGGCTAAGTGAAACATCAGCTTATATGCTGGGTCGTGTTTATCTTATAGAAGCACAGCTTTTATGGGATGGGTTCAGTGATCCTGCGGACAAAATTAACCAGGAATTATTAGTTAAAGCAGACTTTTGTTTTGAGGATTATGTAAGAAAATATCCAACAGGTATTTATGCAAATTCTGCTAAAGGAATAAAGCGTAAAATTCTTTGGTTACAAGGAAATCAAAAAGCGCTTGACGAATTGCTAAAAGAAGAGCTTAAAAAACGGCTTTCTGCTCCGGAGAAGGAATTAACTCCTAGAATGGAAGAATTTATGAATTTTTTCAATGGAGATATAGATATAGCTAAAGACCACCCCCTTATAATTGCTTATCATATTTTAGCGAAAAAACCATTTGATAATAATATATTAAAGGAATTAGAGAAATATAAAAATAAGTTTGACGCTTATCCAAAGTTATATAGCTTCATAAAAACATCTTTATTGTATAACCAAGAGCAATATCAACAATTATTAGAATACACAAAAGATTTAAAGGTAATAGACACTCCAACTGAGATTTCTAAAGCTATTATGAGAGCTAAGTCTCAAGCCAAATTAGGGAAGTATGATGATGCGATATCCTTGCTTCATGATATCATTAAGGTTCATAAAGACGATATTATTGAGCTTCAGCTTGCTGGTTTCTACACTGATACAAATAAGTTAGAAAATATGCTTAGAAACCAAGTATTTAGTAAAACAAAAAATTTGGAATATTTTCTACATTTTGCAGCTAGTGACAAGGAGCTTGAAGAAGTGCTCTTGCGAGATTTAGATCAGAGTAAAAAAACCATTATAGAACAAGAATTATTTACACGCTATTTATTAACAAATCAACTTCAGAAAATGGTAAATCTTTATGATCATGTGCAAAACCCTGGTATTTATAGGGCAATCAAAGATTCAGTAAAAAGATTATCTAATAAGGAAAATGACCCTATCAGCAGAGCAAAATTAGGTGTCTTCTTAGCTAATAATTATGATAAAATATATAATAAAACCCCTTTTTATATATTTGAAGAGGTGAAGCCTTACTGTAAAAAATGTAACAATTATATAGAAACCTATAATTCTTCCTTAGTAACACCTTATGATCATTTAAAAAATTCAATTGATCAGTTCGCAAAATCTAGAATAAGCGATGAAACTGAAGCTGAAGCTTTATTTCATTTGAATAGATGCTTTAAGTCTTATAATTTTAGCCAACAATGTCAATGGAATAAGAAATATGAAAATAATAGCAAACACTGGTATATGCGTCTGCATAAATTATATCCAAACTCTAAATGGGCAAAAGAGGCAAAATATCATTATTAAATAATACTGATATATTTTTATAGTAAAAATTTATGTTTGAAAAAAGGAAAATGGATCGAGATGCCAATGATTAGTAGAGAAAGTAATTAATAGCCATGTAGACCTAAATAACTGAGGGCTATAATTAAAGAAAATTAGCAATGGCCTAGTTGGGAAGAGTAAAATGAACTATCAATGCCAAGCCTATCAAGTGCACCATTCCATTTATTGTCATTATTATTTGAGAATAAAATTTCTAAATCAGCCTCAGAAATTATCCAATGATTTTGTTCAAGCTCATGCTCAAGCTGTCCTGGGGCCCAGCCTGTGTAACCCATAACGAATAAGCTATTTTTAGGACCAATACCATGAGCCATATCTTGTAATATTTGTAGGTTAGAACTAACTGCAAGATTATCTTCAAATTTAAATAATAAATTTTTATTATATTCACCCGAATGCAGCACAAACCCTCGGTCAGGCTCTACAGGCCCCCCTAAATAGACAGGTATATTAATATTTTCAACATCTGTTTCAGCTTTAAGCATTTTAAAAATGGATTTATAAGGCATAGTATTGACTAAATGGTTTACAATTAAGCCGATTGCACCATTTTCCGAATGCGAAGCTAAATAAATAACCGACTTATTGAAAACTTCATTAAAGTTCATATAAGGGTTAGCTATTAAGAACTTTCCGGCTAAGCTGTTGAAATTTTTACTACTACCTATATCAAACATTGCATTCATAGTTAAATTTAAATTGTAAAAAATATGAAAACACATACTCTATTATTAATTATATAGGGTTACTTATCCTATTATCAAGTATATCATCAAAAGATTCATATGAAGAATATAAAATTTAAGCTTATTGTACTTTTTTTCCTGTGTTTCAGAAGTTATTACTCTGAAGCTTATACACAAAATAACCAATTTAGTTTTAACCGTACTTCTTGTGGGGTTGAATTTAAATTGAACTTAAAGAAAAAGGAAAAAATATATTGGAAAACCCCTGGAGCTCTTGGATTCCCTACCAAAATAGATTTAGCCGCATCGGAAAATATTAAAGACTTTAATATTAAATGGCCAATACCTCAGGAAAGTGGTGAAACTCTTAAAGATATATATTATTACTATTCAGGGGATATTAATATCCCAATTGATATTGAAGCTAAGGATAGCTCGCAACCAATAAAATTTAAAGCTGAATTAAGCTATGCAATTTGTGGTAAGAAATGTATCCCTGTTAAACAAGTAATAGAGGAAACCTTCACGATTGATTCTTGTAATATTCATAGAGAGCCTAGTTTTGTTGTTGAAGCCTTGTCGTTTGATAATATAACCTCAAAGTTAATAGCGCTGATAAACCTTAAAGAAAAAGCAGCTGAAAATCCTAATTTTGTTTTTGAGCCTGTTGGAGATATATATTTTCGTACTCCAAAGTTAATTAAAAAAGATGGTAACCTAATTAGACTTGAAACACCTTTGGCTGAGAAGGAGATTAAAAGGCTTCAAAACTCTACAATTAATGTATACTCAAATACTTCTGATTACCCTTATGCTTATGATAAAGGTATAATTATTACTAACGTAAAACCATTAAATTATAATATCTTCTTAATTATTGGACTTGCCATGCTTGGGGGGTTTATACTTAACTTCATGCCATGTGTATTCCCGATTCTCTCGCTAAAAGTGTTTTCTATATTAAAAACAGTAAGCTACAAGCCTCATAAAACAAAAGCAGCTTTGATAATTTCAAGTTTAGGGATAATCACAACCTTTATAGCATTAGGAATGCTCGTGAATATACTTAAAGCATTAGGGCAGGAAGTTTTTTTTGGGCAAAATTTTCAGGAGCCTATATTCATTACTTTTTTATGTCTTTCTTTATTAATTTTTATTTCGTCGTCCCAAGATAGGTTGAATTTAAAATTTCCTAATATAATAGTAAATAAAACTACTAATATTAAATTTGATAATTATTACTTTGAGGCGTTCTCGAGTGGTGTTATTGCAAGCTTGCTTTCAACCCCTTGTACAGCTCCATTCGTAGGAACAGCGGTCAGCCTTGCTTTATCTGGAGATGCTATATTAGTATATTTAATATTTACCTCAATCGGGCTTGGTTTTGCGCTACCTTATTTGTTGCTAGCATTTTCCCCAAGCATGCTTGCAAAACTGCCAAAGCCAGGTAAATGGATGGATAGAATCAAAAAGTTTTTGACTTTATTATTAATAGGGACCTTGCTTTGGTTATTATATATTTATTGTACGCAAAGAGGAATTTATAATAGTTTAGGACTTGCTGGCTTACTGCTGCTAATTAAATTTGTAATTGAGTTAAGGAAAGGTTTTATTGCTAATAAAGTCCCTAAGTTAGTGATATTTTGTCTCCTTTCATTTCTGATGTTTTATCTTCCGCAGTTTAGTTACACTAGAGAGGTAATATTACATAGGAACACGGCAAAAATATGGCAAGATATAGATCTACAGGAAATTCCAAGCCTTATAGACGAGGGCAAAATTGTAGTAGTTGATGTTACAGCAGATTGGTGCGTAACTTGTAAATTTAATAAACTAACTGTACTCAACTTACAAAAAACATTGGATTTACTGTCGGATAAAAATGTTATCGCTATTAGAGCAGATTTTACAAATTATAGCCCTGATATACTATTTTTCTTAAAGACCCATGAGGTTCACGGCGTGCCATTTAATATTGTCTATAGTAAAGCTGCCCCAGCAGGCATTATTTTGCCAACTTTACTAAATTATAAGGATTTAGTTGAAGCTATAGAGAAAGCAAGAGTAAAATGATTTCTCTTGCTTTTTAAGATAAATTTGCTATTAATATCTTAATTTTTATGAGGTAATAACCATCCCTCATTATTTAAATTCATCTTTTAGTATCCTTATAAAGATTATAGCCATGATTGTAGAGAATAAAAATAATATTGCTATTACAAGCTTTTACTCATTTATAAATATTGATGATATAAGTACTCTACAGCCTAAAATTTTATTAGTTGCTAAGAAAAAATGTGTAAAAGGAACAATACTTCTTGCTCAAGAAGGTTTTAATGGTTCTTTATCTGGGCCTAAAGACAGAGTTGATGCGGTTATTAACGAATTGATTAAGCTTACTGATGCTAGTGATGTAAATATTAAAACAAATTTTGCTTCCGAACATCCTTTCCAGAGAATGAAAGTAAAGCTAAAAAAGGAGATTGTTACTTTAGGTTTAGGTTCCATTGATGTAAAAAACTTAAAAGGCAAATATATTGAACCTCAAGATTGGGATAATTTTATTGAAGCAGAAGATGTAATTACTATTGATACTAGAAATGATTATGAAGTAGAAATAGGTACTTTTGATGGCGCTGTCGATCCTAATACCCCAACGTTTCGTGATTTTCCAAAATGGGCTGAAGAAAATAAAGCTAAGCTTCAAGGCAAGAAAATTGCTATGTATTGCACAGGGGGTATAAGATGTGAAAAATCTACTGCCTTTATGCGCACGCTGGGCTTTAATGATGTTTATCACTTAAAGGGCGGTATTTTGCAATATTTAGAAGATACACAAAATAAAAACGGCAAATGGCAAGGTGAATGCTTTGTTTTTGACGATAGAAGAGCTGTAGATATTGAGCTTAAACCATCTGAAACAATAGATTTTGATAATCGAAAATTTTAAATCCTTCAAAGCCAATTGACAATTAAGTAATTTGCTTTCTAAAACCTTTCTTATTACTTAAAGTTTTTTAACCAGCGGTATTTGTAATTTATTTTTTTCTACTAGAAGTTATAGACTGTAATTAATTTTACTTTATTATCAGCAAAAAAATATTAAAAAACATAAACTTTTTACTTGCATTCTCTTTGTTATTATATATATTATAAGATTAGTAAACTCTAACTCATGTTAAGTTTTCTGAAAAACAAAGGTAATTAGTATGTATAAATTTTTTGAAACACAAAAGCATCTCTATAATGCAGGTATATACACTAAATGGATGACTATGTCTGCTGCAAATGTTGTTACAACAGCGCCAACTATAGGTGGTGCAGCTTTAAAGATTGGATTTTCTCTTTATAGTGGCATACAAACATTTAAAGAGATAAATGGCAATGCTCAATTAGGGCGAGCTGTAATGAGTTATATTCCTAAAGCTAAAGCTGAAATATCAACTACTGCAAAAGCATTTAACAAAGCTTTAGACACATTCGTTGATCATCCTGGCAAGGTACTTGCAGGCATTGAAACAGGGATGCTTGCCTTAAATAAAGAACCAGTTGTACAATTTGGTGGCGGAATTTTTAAAGGCTTAGTTGAAGCTGCAAAAGTTATAGGTTACGGTGGCCTTGCTTTAGCGGAAACAGTAAAAGCTGTACCAACATTTTTTAAAGAGTTAAATAATCCTGTAAAGTTTAATCCTGAACAAGATGACTCTGGGCGCGTGATGAACCATAGAATTGAGCAGCTTGAAGAGATGAATGTAAAATTGGACTATGATCGTGAGACTTATGGACCACATAATCGTTCTGAACAAGAAGTAATCAATGCCTATAACGATGCAGTTGAGTTTAACGAATGGGTAGTTATAGAAGATGCTCATAAGCATATTGAGCCAGCTGGCGAAATATCTGTGCCATTCTCTATTGGCTCGTTAGACTAATTTCTTTATCTATCATTGTTGATTAAAAAAAGCCTGTAAAGATAACTACTTTGCAGGCTTTTGTCATATTATACAGCCTATTTGTTGCTATAAAAAATCTTTTTCTAACTTGACTTTTAAATTGAGATACTACAGGATAAATTTCATTTCAGTTTAATTATGTTAGTTTTATGCGTTTTTTCGCTATAATAATACTTTTACTAATAACTCATGCCGCTTATCCAAATTCTAATAAAACTATTAAATATACAATAGAGCCAATAATCAATGTTGCTAAGCCATATTTGCATATTAAACTAGAATTTGATGCAAGAGATACAGACCATACTTGGCTTGTCTTACCTACAAGTTGGGCCGGGCAAAAGGATTTTTATAAACAAATTAAAAACTTAATTTCCCCAAACGCTAAAATAAGTAATGACAAAAAACCTTTTATTAAAGGTGTTTCCCATAAAAAAGGTAAAGTAATAATTGAATATGATTTAAATCAATCTTTTGACGGGGAGCCCAATACCCAGAGAGAAGCTTACAAACCTATTATTCATAAAGATTATATACATTTAATCGGAAATACAGCTTTAGTATATCCAGAATTTATGGAGAAAGAAAATTTCGATATTAGTCTCGAATGGAAACTGCCTAAAAAGTGGAATATTGCAAATAGTTTTGGAGAGAATAAGCACAAGCAAGTAATAAAGGATATAAGCTTAAATGCTATAATGGGTGCATTATTCATTGCAGGAGATTTTAGGATACATAAAACTATTTTAAATGGAGGAGAAGTAAATATTGCGCTTCGAGGAAAATGGTCATTTAAAGATAAAAAATTTAAAGATAATATATATAAAATTATCAAAGAGGAAAGAGCATTTTGGAGAGATTATGATCATCCTTATTTTCTTATATCCATGATTCCATTGCATAAAGTAGGTAATTCAATGGGGGGGACTGGATTAACAAACTCTTTTGCTCTTTTTCTTTCCAATAAAATGACATTAGATAAATATAATTCTTGGTTAATATCACATGAGTATTTTCATACTTGGAACACTCCACGTTTATTTAAATCAATCGAGAAAGAGGGAAGAAATTACTGGTTTTCAGAAGGTCTAACTGATTTCTATTCTAGCTTGTTGCTATTACGCTCAAAGTTATGGAATTATGAAGATTATGTGAAACACTATAATGAATGTCTTGTAACTTATTATAATTCGCCTGTGCTTCATATTAAAAATGAAGAATTGGCTATTAAGTTTTGGCAAGATGCTAATGTTGAAAGATTGCCTTATCTTAGAGGAAATATACTTGCACATAATTGGAATGCTATGATTAAAAATGAAGGGAATAAAATAAATTCATTTGATAATCTAATTCACGATTGGATAGATTCAAGTAGGAAAAAAACTAGATATATAGATGATAAATATTTGAATGATAAATCTCTCAAATATTTATCTAAAGGTATAAAATATGATTTAAAAAATTATATAAATGCTGGTAGATTAATCGAAGTTCATCCAATGTCAATGGGTCCATGTGCAGAGCTTAAAGTTATTAAAACTGGCGAAAGGAAGCAAGGCTTTAATTGGGAAATATCTAAAAAGGAAGGCATTGTGACGTACGTTAACCCTAAGGGTAGGGCTTATGAAGCTGGCCTTAGGGATGGACAAAAACTTATTTCCATTAAGCATGATGACAACATTGAAACCCCGGTTACTGTTGTTATAAAAGAAAATGGCGTAAGAAAAACTATTACCTATCCGGCCTATATGGGTAAATTAAAAATGATTCCACAATTTATAATAAATAAGGAAATATTGAGGAAAGACCCAAAGAAGTGCTATAAATGGTTTGAATCAACTGTAAAATAAAGACAAAAAAGAGACTTTATGGCGAGCTGCATAATTATAAATGGCCCTTCAAGCGCTGGTAAAACATGTATAATAAAGGAGTTGCAATTAATCGAACCTGAAATGGCACGGATACAAATAGATGATATTGCTGAATTATATTTTGGTATGTTTTCGCCTGAATATATCCATATTAAGGAATGGGGCGAAATAAGATATAAGCGCCAAGTTGCCATTAGGGAGGTACTTATTAATTCTGCACTTGTTATGTTAAAGCAAGGCTTCAATTTATGCATAGAAACAGGCTTTGACGGCCCTAAAGCAGACGAGCATATGAATTATTATTTAGAGAGCTTAAAATCATATAATACTTTTTTTGTTGGCGTAGAGTGTGAGTTGGCGGAACTTGAAAGAAGAGAAAGATTGCGCGGAGATAGACCAATTGGACTAACCCGAAAACAATTGGAGGAGGGTATTCATAAGAATAGGCCATATGACTTAATTGTAGATACTTCTGTTTATACGCCTCGTTATAACGCTGAAGTAATAATAAAGGAATTATATAGTGATAAGTAAATAATAATAAAAAATAAAGCAGCAAAAGATGTTGTGGTTAAAGCTCAAATTGCTTCACCGGATAATGAGCTTATATTCGATAAAATTGCAAAGCTTGCGCCTCTAAGATATGCATATAAGCCAAAGAGATATCATGTGACAGTTGGCTATATTAAAGATGTAAATTTAGATCACATTGAAAGACTTGTAGAGTTTTTTAATGAACATCTCTCTGCGATAACAACAGAGGTTTCATCAATTGAGTTTATAACTAATAATGCAAAAGCTTTTCACAATAAAATTACCCTTACGACTAAAAATGTAAAATCCTTTAAAAGACTGAATTTAATAGCTCAACAAATTCTTGAAAGTTTTAATGAGCAAGAAGCTTGTAACTATTATTTTGATAGGCATACATTAAACGACCATTATATTCCACACATGACTATTGGAGAAGGCGGTAGTGATGCTATAAAATATTTACAAGAGCTTTTAAAAAATAATCAGATAAACTTAAAAGCAAAAATTAGCCATATAATTGCAAAGATTTTGACTCTTTAATCATCTCAATATATTTTTTTAACCAGTCAGGCGAATTTTCTGCTGCATTAATCTCATCTATTGATAACCAATGATATTCTGCAACTTCACGCTCGGATGGGATTATTTTAGGAGCTGTTTGTTCAACTTTACAATAAAATATATTGTCAATTATTTGCACTCCGATACTTGAAGCAAAATAACTAGAAGTAATATATTTTATAGGATCAATAAGCTTTAGACCCACTTCTTCAAATATTTCTCTCTTAACTGCACTTTTTAACATATCAAAATTGTCTGCTTCGTCTAGCTCTTCAACTTTTCCACCAGGAAATGAGAATTGACCTCCTGCATGAGTTCCTTGTGGCCTTTTAATTATTAAAAATTTACCTTTATACTCTATGGCGCATTCAACAACTACTAGATATTGTTTCATTTTTTTGTTCCTGATTCTAATAAAATAAGTAAATATTTGCTATAAATACTTCGAATAATTTGTATCTTCAGCGCATTCGCCAATATTTGTAACTACATTATCAATAGAGGTATAAGAGTCACCATAATCTTGAGGGCTGAGTTCACTTTTGCTAGATCCAACACTATATATGTTCTTATCTTGCTCATTTTGCTTTATAATTTCACTATGATTATTTGATAAATTTTTAAGAACGGTTTCTTCAGATTTTTCGTATATTTTGACTTTATATATTATCTCCATTACATGATTATATTCTAATCCATATTGCGTTTTAAATATAGATTGATATAAATCTTTTGAAACTTTAAAAACTAATTCTTCAGACTTCTTATATATATCAATTTCTTCTTTTGTAGGTTTGGGATAATTTAAAGTGATATCGTCTCCTTGATAATCATTTGCATTTAATAATTTAGCTTGTGCAATATGAGGTTCTGCTTTATATGGCTTCTTGTCATTATCCTTGCTCGAATGGGAATCTAATAATGCATTTTTTCCTTTATTAAGTATAGCTTCTTTTTTGTCCCCTTTAATATTCCCCCCTAAATCTACCTTATAATTTCGGCTGGTTTGTTGACCCTCTTCCCATTTAATTTGATAAAGAGAAAATAATATAAATTCTTGGCTAAAGCCTGTTAAACCTGTAAGATACTCTGGCATTTCTTCGGTAGGAATATTATTTGCTTTTAATTGCTTATACCAGTCAAAAATTTCATTATGTTGATTCGTATATGTACAGAAGTTATTAGGTGCTAAGTTTTTATAAATTTGCATTTTTCCTCTCCTTTTGAATTATTTAGAGCAATTATTTTATATTAAGTTAATGAAGCATTGCAAGCTGAATTAAGGATGTGAAGGCAATAATAATGAGGAATTTAACTATAAATCTAATATACTACATAAATTTTAGCCATAATATTGAAAAATCATAGTCATATGATTAATAAGATTTAAAAATCTCTTTGCATTTGTTTATTCTTTAGTTATTTTCTTGATATTAAGATTAAAAAATATATTAGAAATAAGATAGATATTATGAAAAATGCTATTAATGAAACATTAGTTAACCAGATTAAGCTTGCAATTCAGCAAGATGATAAAGACACATTAGCGAATTTAATAGGCGAAATGGATATATCAAATATTCAGATTGCTGTAAATCGGGATGGGTTTGACAGTGATATTTCCATATTATTTTATGCAAGCTTACAAGGAGCGATAAATTGCTTTAAGTATTTAGTAGAAGAAAAAGGAGTCGATTTATATTTAAAAAATGAGAATGGTTCAATATTTCTTAATTGGCTTGGGGATTCAGCAGAAAGCATATTAAATTATGCAATAGAGAAAAGTTGATATTAATTTGCAAAATAAATTTAAATGTCCTCCATTGTTTTTTGCCGCAATAAAAGGATATAGGAATATAGCTTCAGCCTTAATTGAGAAAGGAGCTAAAGTTAATTTAGCAGAAGAAGATGGTTTTACTTCGTTACATTACGCTGCGTATTATAGGCATCTTGCTATCGTAGACTTACTAATTGAAAAAGGCGCGGAAATCAACTCTCCAGATATAAATAAAGCGACTCCTTTATATTTAGCTGCAGAAAAAGGTCATATTGCTATTGTAGATTTACTAATTGAAAAAGGCGCTAAAGTTTATTTAGCCGATAAAGATGGCTGGACTCCTTTACATATAGCTGCTCAGAATGGGCATCTTGCTGTTGTAGATCTACTAATTGGAAAAGGTGCTAATATCAATTTAGCAAACCAACATAGCTGGACTCCATTACATATAGCTGCAGAAAAAGGCCATCTTGATATTGTAGAGCTATTGATGAAAAAAGGCGCAATAATCGATTTTCCAAGCAATGATAAAGCGACTCCTTTATTTATAGCTGCTGATAATGGTCATGCTAAAATAGTAGAAGCTTTATTTAAAGCTGGAGCAGAAATTAATACACTCGGATTTAATAATTGGCATCCTTTATCTATGGCAATTGGGAAAAGTCATAATGAGGTTGCAAAGCTACTTATAAAACTTGGAGCTAATATCAATATAATCCACCCAGAGATCAAGTGTACGCCTTTAATGATAGCTACAGGGATTGGAAAAATAATGTTTGAGCTAGAAAACGAAAGTTTAAAAGAAGCTAATAAACCAGAACTTCCTATACCTTCCGAACAAGCTTATAAAGAATGCGCTAAAACTTTATTATTAACCCATAAAGTTGATCTCTCACTTAAGGATTCCAATGGAAATAACGCTTACGATCTTGCAAAAAAGGTCGGTTATGCAGGCATGATGCAACTTTTAAATTTTTATGAATCTTTTCAAAGTTTGGTACAAGGAGAGTTAAAACCACAAATCATAAAACAAATGCAGAGTTCTACAGAGTTACAAGAGTTTTTCAAGGACCTATCTCTTTCATATTTCTATTTTAGCAAAATAAAACTAGCCACTGATACTATAGATAATTATATAAATATAATGAAAATAGGGGAAGGTGCATTCAGCGATGATAAACAAAAAGAGCAATATAACAAAATATTAAACCAGGTTAAAGCAAAGCTTGCAGCAGATGAAATCGAAATGGTTGCCCATATTACAGCGATAGAGACTACCATAATCGAAACCTATGCTCATGATTTTGCTGAAATTATTTTACTAAATACGATTGACAAAAATCCTTTATTTAGTAGCTGGCAAGCAAAAAAGGTAGATAAAAGCTTTATAGGTAAAGAGAACTGGTTATCTCTGATTGGCCGAAAATATAAAGAGGGTTCTTCCGAAGATTATGAAGGTGAAATTTATGGTCAAGGGATTATTTTAGAGAGATTTTTAAATAATATTTCTCTTGTTGAGCCGATGGAAGGGGATATGCTTGTATATTTCTCTGATTTATTTAGCAAAGTAAAATATAACTTGAATGACGAGCTTCAAGCCAAAGGAGAAGAATTTATTCAATCATCTAGAGATCAGAAAGATGAAGAGGTGATTTCTTTTGCCAACGATCATTTTGAAGAATTAATCTTAGATGATTTAAAACAGGTCGAAAAACTAGGCGTAGTATGCGTTGATGACTCATACCCGTCATAAAATTATGTAAGTTTCATTTATTTTATGAGGAGATGATTTGAGTATATAAGTTGTTAATGAGGCTATGTAAGCTTAAAGAAGCTGATTTAAGAGAGAAAAATAAGAAAGGATTAATGAAGTATAGGAATTAGTTTTCTTTTCGAGAACCTAAGCGTCTTATAAATTTGAACCTTTACTTAAAATATATCATAAGCTTCACTTAGAGGTGTCAAAGAACATAGTTAAAGCTTTAAGGTCTCAAAACATCCTATAAGTTCAGTAATATCACTAACTCTTTCAGGAAATTTAAAATTAATTCCATCGTTGTCAAATCCTACATAATCAAATATATTATATAACAGATTATTTGGTAAGTTAACAAAAGGGTTACCCTCATTTATGTTGCTAGCTGGTAAATTACTCCAAAGGAGAAAAATATGAGGCATGTTTAATATTGCATTCACTTCAAGGTCTAAAAGCTCTATATATTCTTTTTCAGTTAACTTAATTAATCCTGCATGATATATGCTAAGCAGTTCATCTCTGCAACCTAAAAGCTCTTTCAAATTTTGAATATTTACTGTGTTATTTTCAAAGTCAATTTTATTTAGTTTTCTGATTAAAATATTTACATATTTTTTATATTGCACATCATTAAAAGAGACTAGGCTTTGAAAGCCATTTGGATATGAAGTGTTTTTTAAATTATAATTATGTCCATTATGGATAAGCACAGGGTGTCCACCACCAGAAAATGTGAAAGTACTTTTATCTAAAGAATAATAATTACTGACAGATAAACAATAAGCTAAGTTACTATGCTGTCCCTGCATTATGAGAAACTCATTTTCTTTTTCGAGTCTAATTTTATTTATGTAAGTTGCTCCCTGCCATGGGTTTGGGTCAATATTTAATATACTTCCATTAAACTCAATAATTATTGGATTGTTCATAATGATATAGCCATATAATTGAGATTATCTAACAGTATAATCTAATTTACTATAATAAGCTACTTAGTGAATGAGCTTTTATGATATATAAGTAGTAATAAAGACAGATTGCCTTCTCTTACTCGATTTTTATACCAAAGAGATATTGAAAAAATATAGTGAGAAGGCTATCAGACTAAATAAAAAATCACTCAATAAACTTCAGCATGACAAATCGGTCTAAATACATTATAACTACTAAGCATATATAAAAAGACAAATAACCTATAATTTATGAATGATAAATTTGAAACTGATATTGTAATAGTAGGTGCAGGGCCAGTTGGCTTATTTGCAATATTCCAAGCCGGGATGCTTAAAATGCGCACGCATGTTGTTGACGTGCTTTCAGACGTAGGTGGTCAATGTACAGCGCTCTACCCTGAAAAGCCTATTTATGATATACCAGCATATCCTGAAGTTAGTGCCGCTGATCTGATCCAATTACTTAAAGCTCAAGCAGCACCTTTTAACCCAGTATATCATCTTGACCAGCAGGTTATATCATTTAAGCAATTAGAGGGAAATTATTTTGAAGTTACTACCTCTAAAGGCACTCAAATTAAGTGCAAGTCTATAATTATTGCAGCTGGTTGTGGAGCATTTGGCCCTAACCGTCCGCCACTTGAAAATATCGAAGAATATGAAGGCAAATCAGTATTTTATTATGTAAACAAAAAAGAGATTTTTACTGGTAAGAAAATTGTAATTGCAGGGGGGGGGGATTCAGCTATTGATTGGGCAATTGAGCTTTCTAAAAATGCAGAGAAAATTTATCTTATCCATAGAAGAGATAAATTCCGTGCAAGCCCAGAGAGTTTAGAGCGGGTAAAAGCCATTGCAGAAACGGGTAAAATTGAATTTGTTATACCATTTCAATTAGATGGGTTAAATGGCGAAAACGGGGTTCTAAAAGAAATAAAAGTCAAGAACATGCAAGATGAAGTTAAAGTGCTACCTGCAGATTTTCTACTAGCGTTTTTTGGTCTTTCTATGACGCTCGGACCGATTAATGAGTGGGGCTTAAACCTAGATCACCACCATATAAAAGTTGAGCAAGCAACCTGTAAAACTTCACTTGAAGGAATATATGCTATAGGGGATATTGCAACTTATCCTAAAAAGCTAAAACTTATTTTAACAGGTTTTGCTGAAGCAGCAAGCGCAATGCATGACGCATATTCAAGGGTATTTGATGGTCAAGCTCTGCATTTCCAATATTCTACAACAAAAGGAATTGGTGCCAATGAGTAATAATAAGATTATGAACGGGCGTGAGCTTGCAGCTGAGAAAATTATTGAAATAAAGCATAGGGTAGAAGAGTTTAAAAGGAAGCATCAATTTGCACCTGGTATTGCTGTTATTCTGGTTGGCAATGATGCTGCAAGTGAAATTTACGTGCGCAATAAATGCATGCGTGCGGAAGAGGTGGGGATTCAAGTGTTTGCTCATATGTTGCAAGAAGCAACTTTAGAAGAGTCTCTGCTTAGCCTTATTGATGAGTTAAATAGCGACCTTAAAGTTCATGGTATCTTAGTACAATTACCGCTGCCAGAGCAGATAAGCTCAATAAAAGTGTTGAATAAAATTTTACCAGAGAAAGATGTTGATGGCTTTTCAGCTGTCTCAGTTGGTTATTTGAATATAGGCCATAGGGAGCTTGGATTAACTTCATGTACTCCGCTTGGCTCACTTAATCTACTAAAAAAATACGAGCCAAATTTGGCTGGTAAGCGTGTTGTTATCGTTGGAAGGTCAAATATTGTTGGAAAACCAATGGCAGCATTACTGCTTTCAGAAGATTGCACTGTTACAATTTGTCATTCTAAAACGCGAAACCTTAAAGAAATTACCTCGAAAGCAGATATTGTAGTAACCGCCATAGGAAAGCCTAGGTTTTTCACGCCTGATTATTTTAAAGATGGTGTCATAATTCTTGATGTCGGGATTAATAGGGTTGAGGAAGATGGAAAAGTAAAGCTTGTTGGCGATGTTGCATTTGATGAAGTGCTACCTAAAGCTAAATATATTACCCCAGTGCCAGGAGGCGTCGGTCCAATGACTATAGTCAGTATTTTAGAGAACACCTGCCTTGCTGCTGAGAGGATTGTGGCAGGAGGATATTAAGCAATTACTTCCCAAGGGTTGATTACTTCAAGCCCAGGATAATCAAAATCTTCGATATTTCTTGTAACCATTATTAAATCGTAATGAAGGGCGGTGGCTGCAATTAGACTATCTATTGCGGGTAAAGGCCTCTCTGCTTCGCCAAGCATTCTTCCCCATCTATCGGCAACAAAGAGGTCTATAGGTAGTATTCTATTATTAAACCATAAAGGCAGCTCTTGCTCAAGCCAAAGACGTATCTTTTCTTTTCTAGCGTAATCCTTAATTCCTTCTAAACCTTTTCTTATTTCGCCAAGCGTTAGTACGCTTAAATATAGATTGTTGCTAGGTATATTACTAAGCCAAGTTTTTAGATTTTTATTCGGATTAGCTTTAACTAACTCAGAAATAATGTTTGTATCAAGTAAGTAATTCATAAAAATACTATAAATCGATGTCTCTTGATACAGATTTGTCTCGCTTAATATTAAGCTCTATGCCATATAAAGGAGAGTTTTGTAGGAAATCTATAAGAGAATTTTTTGGATTTACTAAATTATTATATTCATCTATAGAAATAATAATAGCAGTACTTTTACCCCTTACCGTAATTTCTTGAGGACCCTCTTTAACTGCTTCTTTTATCACTTCGCTAAGTTTTGCTTTAGCTTCTTGAAATTGCCATTGTTTCATCTTAAATCTCAAACTAGTCTGTCTAGTCATTCTAACATAAAAATATCTGATTCGCAAGTTAAATAGTTTTACTCCAATGCAACCATGTATAAATATTAATTTTACTTGACAAATCCTTAATTTCCGCTATAAAAATATTAAGAAAAATTTACAATGTCGTGGTATTTATGGTTGGGAAAAAGAGAGAATTAGAAAATTCGAATAATAATAGTCAAGATTTAACAGTTAAAAGATTAAAAGAAAATGAGACATACGTTGGTGGGATAACGCCAGATGAAAATCTTATAAAAAATATTCAGTCAGCAATTGATAATGATAACGCCCCATTATTATATAATCTTTTGGGAAAATTAACAAAAGAAAATATATATATACCTATTACTCTGGAAGGGATTGATAGAAAATTAAGCTTACTTTTTTATTGTAGTTATAAAGGTGCATTT
>JAJFBM010000026.1 GCA_020697135.1 Rickettsiaceae bacterium | reverse complement strand
CTTTTGTAAATTAAATAAAGCTGCTAAATAAATAATAATATTTTACAAGATAAAGCGATAAAATAGTATTAGAAGCTTGTTTTGCAAGGAGGAGGATTTACACCTCCCATGGAATTTATTCGGTAAGACCTTTTCTATATGTTTCTGTAAAATATTTAAGAGTAAACATAGTGAAGGCGCAGAAGAATATAATATAATAAGCCATTGCATGGTTATTTTCTGTGGTTTTAGTTAGCCAGAAAGCGACCATTGGAGCAGTTCCACCAAATATTGCTGCACTTAAATTATAAGATAAGGCAACTCCGGTGAAGCGTACTCTGGTTGGGAATAATTCTACTAAAGAAGTAGGAACTGGGCCCATATATATTGCAACAACAGTTGCAAATATAATTTGTGAAATTAGTGGAAGAGTAAAGCCAGGCTTTGCTAGTAACCAGAAAATTGGATAAGCAAAGAATAATATACTAAGTGCTCCTATAATTAAAATTGGCTTACGTCCAATTTTATCGGAAATCATAGAAGAAAATGGCATTAATACGATCATTATAATTAGGCTTACAGTATTAATCATTAATGAGTCTGCAACAGGGTGGCCAAGTTCAGTTTGCATGAAATTATTTACAAATACTGTTAAAGTAAAAAACGGCACTGTAACTGTTAAATATAAACCCATAGCAATAAATAGCTCTTTTCTATAATGTCTTGCAATTTCTCTTAAAGGCTTTTCTGATAATAATCCATTTTCTTTAGCACTAAGATATACTGGGCTTTCAGATAAATGCATTCTGATATGTAGCCCAATACCTCCTATAAGTAAGCCTGCTACAAAAGGAATACGCCATCCCCAGTCAACTAAAGTTTTCTCATCCATAATAGTGGACATAAAAGTAGCTGTAAGAGAGCCAAGAAGCATTCCAGCGCACATACTGACAAAGGAACTACTACCTGCAAGGCCGCGTTTCTCCATTGGAGCATGTTCAACAACGAAAGCTATACAGCCGCTAAATTCGCCACCAAGCGACATACCTTGAAGAAGTCTAATTATTGTCAAGCAAATTGGAGCTGCAATTCCAATAGTTTCATATGAAGGAAGTAGTCCTATTAAAGCTGTCGGAATAGCCATCATTGATATTGCAATTGATAATGCTATTCTTCTTCCATATTTATCTCCTATACGGCCAAATACTACAGCACCTACTGGCCTCATAATAAAGCCTGCAGCAAATATACCAAATGTAGAAATTATTGGGACTAACGGATCATCTGATGGAGGAAAGAAATGCTGACCAATTATCGCAGCAAATTGAGCATATAATGCGTAATCATACCATTCTAAAGCATTCCCGATCATGCCCGAGATAACTACTTTTCTCATATAGAACCACTTTTTAAATTTAAATATGCTGTAATTATAAACAATTACTGATCACTTCAACTAATAATTAACTATTTAGCTTGAATTTAAATTTTCAGTGAGGCAAATTTGCTGTAAAATATTGGTAAAACATTGTTTAGAATTAGGTTAGGAGCTGTTAGGCTCCTAATTTAATCTTCATTACTCTTTTTAGCACGTTTGCGATCATTAGGATCAAGAATTGCTTTACGAAGGCGAATTGATTTAGGTGTTACTTCAACCCTTTCATCATCTTGAATATAGCTTATTGCTTGCTCAAGGGTCATAAGCACAGGAGGCGTTAGACGAATTGCTTCATCTTTACCAGCTGAGCGGACATTTGATAATTGCTTAGCACGAAGCGCATTTACTTCAAGGTCATTATCACGATTATGTTCACCAACAATCATACCTTCATAAACTTGCTCACCAGGTCTGATGAACATTTTACCACGCTCTTCTAAGTTCCAAAGAGCATAGGCTGTTGATTCACCGCTACTATTAGAAATCAATACACCGTTACGACGTCCTTCAATAGCGCCACGATAAGGGCCATATTCATGGAACATTCTATTCATAATTCCTGTACCACGAGTATCTGTAAGGAATTGACCGTGATAACCAATAAGACCTCTTGACGGGCCAAAGAAAGTTACACGTGTTTTACCGCCCCCAGATGGGCGCATATCAACCATTTCAGCTTTACGTTGACTCATTGATTCAACAACAACACCAACAAATTCATCATCAACGTCAACTTGGATTTCTTCAATAGGCTCTAGCCTTTCACCATTTTCCCCTGTTTTAAATAAAACACGTGGTCGACTAATTGATAATTCAAAACCTTCACGACGCATAGTCTCAATAAATACGCCAAGTTGTAATTCGCCACGTCCTGCAACTTCATAAGCATCTTTATCTCTAGTCTCTGTAACACGAATCGCAACATTACCCTCAATTTCTTTCATTAATCTATCGCCAAGCATACGGGAAGTTAGCTTTGAGCCTTCTTTCCCTGCAAGTGGAGAATCATTAATAGAGAAGGTCATAGCAAGTGTTGGTGGATCTATTGGTAATGAAGGTAGTGCTTTCATTACTTCAGGTACGCAAATTGTATCAGCAACAGTTGCATTCTGGATTCCTGCGATTGCTACAATATCACCAGCATGAGCTACTTCAACTGGAACTCGCTCAAGGCCTCTAAAAGAAAGTAGTTTGCTTATGCGTGCATTCTCTAAAAGATTACTGTCCCGGTTTAACACTTTCACATTCTGATTGACCTTTAAAGTACCGCTATGAATACGCCCAGTTAAAATTCTCCCAAGATATGAATCATATTCGCGAGTTGTTACAAGCATTGAAAAAGGCTCTTCAGGATCACCTTTAGGAGAAGGTACATATTTAACAATTAAATCAAATAATGGTGATAGATCTTTTCTCTCATCTTCAAGCTCTAGTGCTGCCCAACCAGCCCTACCTGAAGCGTATACTATAGGGAAATCAAGCTGGGTATCAGTTGCTTCAAGTGCCATAAATAATTCAAAAATCTCATCAATTACTTCGCTAACTCTTGCATCAGGACGGTCAATTTTATTAATTACAACAATAGGGTTTAAACCAAGCTTTAGAGCTTTGGATAATACAAATTTAGTTTGTGGCATTGGTCCTTCAGCAGCATCGACAAGAAGAACAACCCCATCGACCATTGAAAGAATTCGCTCAACTTCCCCACCAAAGTCAGCATGTCCTGGAGTATCAATAATATTAATACGTGTATCTTCCCAAAGAAGAGAAGTACATTTTGCAAGAATTGTAATCCCACGTTCTTTTTCAAGATCGTTAGAATCCATCGCACGTTCAGCAACAGCTTGGTTAGTTCTAAAGGTTCCACTTTGCTTAAGCAAGTTATCAACCAAGGTTGTTTTACCATGGTCAACGTGGGCAATAATAGCAATATTACGAATATCAGACATAAAAACTCTTAAAAATTATAGATAGTAAAAACTGGCATTATAATGCAAAATTAGTAAGAAGTCGATCTTTTTGGTTAGGTAAGGAGAAAATAGATAGTAAGCACTCTATCTTTAAATTAGATAAGTTAACAGTAAAAACCTACCCGCCCATCAGCTCAAGGGCAGCCTCCTTAGTAGCTTGAGTGATTTGTTTGCCAGCAAGCATACGAGCAACTTCCTCTAAACGCTCTTCCCTTGATAATACTCTAATACTTACTTCAGTGCGATTCTCAGTTTGATGTTTTTGAACCAGAATATGTTGGTCAGCAAGGCCTGCAACTTGTGGCTGATGAGTAATAACAATAACTTGTGCAAATTTTGATAACTGCTTTAAGCGATCTCCAAGTAGGCTTGCAACCATGCCGCCTAATCCAGTATCAATCTCATCAAAAATCATACTCTTCGTATTTTGGGTGCTGGCGTTGTCGAACTGCAGGTTGCTCGAATGCTCATGTACAGTTTCGTACCCTCCGCTTCTCGCCCCTTTGTCTCCTAGCCTTCCCTCCAAACTACTCGAGTCTGCGGAGGAAGTATTTTGGGTGCTGGCGTTGTCGAACTGCAGGTTGCTCGAATGCTCATGTACAGTTTCGTACACTCCGCTTCTCGCCTCTTTGTCTCCTAGCCTTCCCTCCAAACTACTCGAGTCTGCAGGGGAAGTATTTTGGGCGCTGGCGTCGTCGAACTGCAGGTTGCTCGAATGTTCATGTACAGTTTTATCTTTTTCATGACTTACTGGATAAGCAACAACTTTCAGCGCAAGCATTAACCTTGAAAGCTCACCGCCTGAAGCGATTTTATCAATTGGTGCAAGCGGTGTGCCAGGGTTGGTTGAAGCAAGGAAGCGAACATTATCAATTCCAGTTTGGCGTGCTTCTTCTGCCTCAACTGGTGATACTTCTACTTTAAAAGTAGCTTTTTCCATTTTTAAAAACTTCAGCTCTTCGTTTATTCTTCTCTCTAGAATAGTCGCAGCTTCTTGGCGTTTTTGGCTCAAATCTTTAGCTTGCTTTAAAAAAGCATCTTTTGCTTTATCTAATTTTTCTCTAAGTAAATCACTATTTTCAAGTCGCGTATTTAATTCATTTAAGCGTGTGCTGCTTTCTTCTAAAAGAGTTGGAAGATCACTTGCAGGTGTATTATATTTTCTACTTAAGGCTTTTATAAAGAACAAACGTTCCTCAATTTCTTCTAAGTTAGAATAACCTGACTCATTAGAATGTGCCTCAGAATTAAGTAATTCCTTCGCCTCAGTATAATTTATCAATGTTTGATCAAGTAGTTCAGACACTTGAGTAAATTTTGCATTATCTGGAAATTTAGCTAATGTTTTCAGCATCTGCATGATTTTGTTCTCAAAATGCTGCGATTCCATTATATTTAAAGTGTCAGCTATTAATTGCTCAGACTTAGCTTTTTGCTGTAACTCTATGCGTAAATGGCTAAGTTTCTCCTCTTCGTCAGTTTCAATTGCAGCTTTTTCAAGCTCGCTTACTACAAATTCAAGATAACTTTTCTCACCTTCTATTTGTGCACGTTTGGAAGTTATTTGCTCTAAATCGTTATTAAAGCCTTGCCATATTTTATATTTTTCAGAAACTTCTTGGGTCAATTTCTCTACTCTTGCAAAAGCATCAAGAATTTTAATATGTGCTTGAGCATTTTCAAGGTAATTATGCTGATTTTGGCCATGATAATCAAGTAAGAGAGTCGCAATATCTGATATTAAGCGAGCAGTTACAGGAATATCGTTAATATAGAATTTCTTCTGATTTTTTATATTATGGTTTCGTTTAATGAGAACAGTATCTTCAATATCGATATCATTAGCTTGGAGTAATTGTTTTACTTCCTCAGTCATAGAAAATTCTGCTGTAACTGTTGCAGCATCAGAACCTTGTCTTATGATAGAGGCATTGAAACGACCACCAAGGCAAAAAAGCAGAGAGTCAATCAGGATAGATTTACCGGCGCCAGTTTCTCCTGTTATAGCACAAAGACCTTCGTTAAACTCAATATCAAGTTTGTCTATTAATATGAAATTTTTAACAGAAAGTCTAAGTAGCATCTAGCGCAAACTCATTATTTTTTTAATAGCTGTAGACTATGCTTATACCAATCACTTGCTGGGTAATTTTGGCCAAGTACAGAAGCATATTTCTGCGCCTCATCAGCAAGCCCTAGTGTTAAATAAGCTTCCACCATACGGTGCAGCGCTTCTTGAACATGAGCAGTTGAAGGATATTCTTCAATGACAGTTTTGAATCTATTGATTGCAGCAACTGCATTTTTGTCTCTTAAGTAATATCGGCCAATTTGCATTTCAAAACTTGCAAGACGGTCAAGAGCAAGTGCAAGTTTTGCCTTTGCATCCGCTGCATATTTACTATTTGGAAATCTAAATATTACTTCTTCTAAAGCTTGTTTTGCATCTTTAGTTTTATTTTGATCATGATAAACATTTGGAATTAACATGTAATATGCCATAGCTCTTAAATAGTAAGCATAATCAATTTCTTCATGTAGAGGATGTAGATGAATAAAATTATCTAAAACATCAGTTACTTCTTCATAATCTTCAGCTTGGTAATATGCATATGCTTCCATTAATTCTGCTTTAGGAGTAAGAGGGGAGCCTGGATGCTGGAAGTAAATTTTAGAAAATGTTTCGGCCGCATCTTTATAGTTTTTCTTGTCTAGCAATTCATTTCCCTTCGAATAAAGGTCATCTGCTGGTACTACAATATCATTTTCATCAGTTTTATTTTTACAGCCAAATATTGATAAAAGTAGCGTTACGGCTAGAATATTGTATATTCTCATTGAAGTTATCTCCAAAATTAAAATAGTTTTAAGCTTTTTATAAGGCACCATTGTACTTTATATGGTGTACCTAATATGGTGCCCCTGGCCGGACTTGAACCAGCACGCCCTTGCAGGCTGCAGATTTTGAGTCTGCCGCGTCTACCATTTCACCACAGGGGCTAATATTTTCCCTTAAGTTTTATACAATTTACGCTCTAAAGTCAAAATATAGTTTACTTGATAGTAATTTTTAAGTATGAAATTAGGATTAAACAAACTATTGGCTATAAAATGGTGCATCCAATAATTAGAAGATATTATTTAGTTAGTATAAAAGCTTTTAGTATCATCTTTAAACTTGCTTTAGTAGACCAAATCAGTAAATGGTGGTTTATAAGCTATCTTAAATCAGTGCCACTTCGTACTATTGAGGTTACAAGTTTCTTAAATTTTGTCTATGTATGGAATTATGGGATTAGTTTTGGTATGTTTAGTGAGTACCATCACCTTGCAAATAAATTCTTTATCTTTTTTAATATTATAGTTATAATCTATCTGTTTTACTTACTGATAAATTGTAGTACGGTCAGGACATTCTTAAGCTACGGCTTAATAGTAGGTGGCGCGGTTGGCAATTTATATGATAGGTTTATGCGAGGTGCAGTTTTTGATTTCATAAATCTGCATTATCAAGATTATCACTTTGCAGTGTTTAATATTGCAGATGCATTCATAAGCATTGGCGCAATGATATTAATATATGATTATTATAAAACTAAAACTATTGTTGAGGAAATTGACCCTATTGCAATAGAAGCAGAGAGAATACGTGCACTTAGCGCGCAGAAAATAAATAATGAGAAAGGAAAATTATGAGAAATATTGTTAGTTTGTTGATAATTGTTATTTTATGTGGCTGTAATAATTTAAAACATAATTTAGGTCTTGTTACAGTTGCGCCAAATGAAAAAGAAGTACAAACTGTAAAGCCCCTCTCAGTGCCAAAGAAATTTGACCTTCCTGAACCAAGCGCTGAAACGATTTTACCTAGAGTTGAAGGGCTAAAGGAAAGTACTAGAATTGAGACTACTTCGAATCTTATAGAGAGAAGAAAGTAGATTTTTTTCGAAACTAGATTTTTACTGATAATTTGTACGTCGCCTCTAGACTCGAATCCTCATGTACAGGAAAGTACACTGCGGTTCTGCGTGCCTCATCTCCTTCAAATTCTCTACCATAAACTAGTTTCGAAAAAGATCTATTTAAAACTCTTATCTGGTTATTTTAGCTGCAAATGATCGACTTTGTTAATTACAATTTATGTCATGTTCGCCCAATAAAGGATTTAACTCTGAATCCTTGAATGATGATTCATGTTCATTATTATATGGAGACTCTTTTGTTTTAACCTTAGTTTTATGTGATTCATCAACAGATTTTCTAGCTTTCCAAAAACTATATCCTGTTGAAGAAGTAAACTTGGCTATTTCATTAACTATTTCAATAGGAAGCTTACTTAAAGGACAGTCTTTTTTAATTGCACAAAGAAAAACTATCTTTACCTCTTCCTTGCTAAATTTTGTGATTCTTTGGCTGGACTTTATTATATATTCATAATCTTCTTTATTTAATTGGTTATTTGCTAATAATTTTCTAATATTATCAATATATTTTTTAATCTCACGATTTTCTTGGTTTTTAAAATTATTTTCAATAGATTCTAAAGGGTATTTTATAAAAGTTTTGCTTAGAAGCTTTACTAGGTAACTACAATATTTTTTTATAGGTTTATTTTCGTAGCTTTTAAATTTAGCTTCAGCTCTTGCAGCGATAATTTCTACGGTATGTTTGTCAAATTTGATTGCTGAGGCTTGATCGTTAGTGCATAAATTATCACCATATTCTTGCGCAAAAAGCATATTTAATATATTAATATCATTAATATTAATTTTGCTTTCAATAGAGTTAGCGCCTTCCTTTAACAGCAGCTTTACAATTTCTTCATGTCCTAATCTTGCAGCTATATCTAATGGTTTTAATTTATTGCTTGCAGCTCTATTAAAATCAGCTTTTGCCTCCAGTAACTTTTTAACAACTATAGTATGACCATTCTGTGCAGCTAGATATAAAGGTGAAGCAGCGCTTTTGCGTGTGCCTTCTAAATTTGCTTTAGCATCTAATAAAACTTCTACTGCATCTTTATAACCTTTTTCAGATGCTACCATTAAGGGAGTATATTTATCTTTAGTAATAAAATCTTTATTTGCGCCTGCGTTTAATAAAATTTTAATTACCTCACTATGGCCTTTTATTGTAGCAATATATAAAGGCGTTAAGCCTTTATTAGTCTTAGCTTCTATTAATGGACTGAATTTTAATAATATCTTTATAGCTTGACATTGGCCTTGCTGTGCAGCCATATGGAGAGCTGTAGCACCAAAATTGTTAGATTGTTCTATATTAGCGCCCTTTTCTATTAAAAATTCCATTATTTCAACATGTCCTAGCCAGGTTGCAAACATTAAAGGGGTGAAACCATCTTTAGCAGGCTTATTTAAATTCTCAGATCTATAGGATAAAAGTAGTTTTACTACATCAACATGTCCTTTAAGTGATGTGATGGCTAAAGGAGTCATTCCATATTTATTTTGCGTGCTTGGATTTGCTCCTGCGCCAAGATATGCTTTTACAATTTCTTTGTCCCCGTTGCTTGAGGCAAAAAATAAACCAGTCTTATTTGAATGGGTAGTATATTCGGTGTTCGCTCCATTTTGCAGTAATAAATTCACCATTTCTGTATGGCTTAAATAGGTGGCTATCAATAGTGGTGTCCAACCATGGCTGTCTATCTGGTTTACATCAATTAACTGGTTATAATTATTTAAAATAAATTCTATAGCTTGGGTGAAGCATATTCTTGTTAAAAAATGCATTATCTGCACTTCTTTTACGCTGAGTTTGTTATCTTTCTCTAATCTAACTACTGCAAATTCATTAATCAGCTCTGGATTATGTACAATTATTCTTTTGAACTCTATTAAATCTGTTTTTAATGCGGCATGAAATAATTCTTGAACTAAAGGGTTGCGGTGTTCGATCAATATATCTCTTGGTAAAAGATCCTTTAAGTCGAGTATTTTTTTATTACGAAACATATTAATTTACTCTTTAAGTCAAAAGTTATTTTTTATTTACATTGTAATAAAATAACTTATATTACTTAAAAAAAGATTAAATTAATATGAGCTAATAAAAATTAATCTGTATATATTGTTTTCAATATTTGCTAGTTAACAAACAAGACTTTATTAAATTCTTTGCGCTAAACCTAAAGGCCTTATCTATATTTCATAAACTGTATAAACCTTGGTTTTATAGCATTTTCTTTCGCTTTAGAGTGGTATTTGGTTTGAATATAACCAAGGTGAGGGGAAAATTCATCTTGAGTGATGAACTCGAATCCAAAGTCATTAGTCATGAATTTCTTCAATTGGTCGACATAATCATATATATCTGAGGCAAAATATACAATGCCATTAGGTTTTAACTTTTCTCTAATCATTTTCATGCGTATTGGATTTGCAAGCCTACGCTTTTGCTGACGGTTTTTTGGCCAAGGGTCAGGAAATAATATATATACCCCATCTAAGGAATTATTAGGAATAGCGCTTAAAACTATATCTACATCATCAGGCCAAACAGAAAAATTATTTACCCCTTCACTTGCTGCAAGCTTTAGCAAGTTAGCTACTCCATTCATATAAGGCTCACAACCTATATAATGAGCATCTTTATTAAGATTTGCTTGATTAATTAAATGCTCACCCATGCCAAAACCAATTTCTAAAAAAATTTTATTAAAACTTTTTGCATAGCTTAAGGGGTTTCCTGCATCAATCTTAAAATTTGGTAAAGTTTCATCTAATAAATTTTGTTGTAATTTTGATAGATGCTTACCAATTCTACGAGAGAAAGATCGGTTAAGGCGGTCACCTTCAGTTTTAAAGGGGCTTTGAAGAGGGGTGTTGTAATTTAATGACATAAACAAAAAAAATGTTTTTAGTTAACTATTATTTAATTAATCTCGCTTAAAATCTAGCCAAGTTTTAATTAGGAAGGTAACCTAAGATGATTAGCTTTGATACAGAAATAGCGAAGTACGCTAATAAAATAGTACATAATAAAGGAAATTTAAAGGAAATTTTACTTGAGGTTCATAAAGCTTTAAGTGAAGGTCTATTTAGTCAAGATGATAAAGGCAATACTATACTTCATTATATAGTAAGTAAAAATGCTGCACAGCCCTTTATAGATATAATGGATCATATTAAAACAAATCCATCATTACTGCCAAATAAGCATTGTAAACATAAAAATTGTGAATGTCTGCAAGGGATCCTTCAGGCTGCAAATCATAAAGGTATGACTGTTTTACATATTGCTGCAGGCCTAAAAGCAAATATTATAGCTGAAGAGTTAATAAACTTTGGGGCTGATCTATTTGCTCAAAACCAGGATAAATTAACACCTCTTGAAATTGCAATAAAATCGGATAATGCTGAATTTATAAGTAAATTATCAGAGCTTGAACAAGGTGAAGAGATATTATCATTAAAATTTGCTGGGAAATCTTTATTACATCTTGCTACAGAATATTGTGCAGAAGAAGTAATCAATCTTTTATGTGGATATAAAAAACTCCAATTAATTGACTCTAGAGATTTTACTAAATCTACTCCGCTAATTTTAGCTGCTCAGTTAGGTAGGCCTGAAGTTATACAGATATTGCTAAGCAATGGAGCTAATATAGGGCTCAATAATGGTCAAAATAAATCTGCGGCAGAAATTGCCCTAGAGAAAGGGCATTATAAAATTGTACCAATGCTTGTAAAGAAAGGTGCAAAAGTTGCAGCAAATCTTGCGCATGACCTAGGTTATTCAAGGACTAAAGATTTTGTAATCACCCTCGTCTCTAACTTAGTTGATGCTAGAGGTACCTTTGTGGGCTTACGTAAAGATAGCGCTATGAATAGTAAGTTAAGAGAAGATTTAATGAGAAAAGTAAAAGAATTTAAGTTCAATGATAGTTCGATAAAAAATATAGAACTCTTTGTAGATAATCTTATAGTAGGCTTAACAGAAATAAAGATTAATAATCTTTCTTCGGCGCGTAATCAGGAAGAGATAGCAAAAATTTTAGCTCCTCATATTAATAAGTTTATAGGAGAAATAGCATATGAATAATATTAATAAAGATGTGTCATTAGGTATCAAAAAAGCTCAAGCAGAAATTTCTAGTTTTATAGAGCAAGCTATTAAAGCTAAAAAAATTATGCCACAAGATATAGATATAAGCTTGACTACAAAATCTATTCAAGGTGAAGAAATAAACGAAATTATATAATTTATTCTTTCGTCATTTTTTTAAATAAACTATTAGGCTCTGGAAGCGTAGACCCATCAGAGCCTTCTACTTCAGCAATAGCTGCAAGATTTTCACTACTTATTTTATCATGTAACTCTTTACGGAAAACAGTGCTATCTTTTGGAAACTTACAACCAAGCTTAACCTTTTTTCCAATTACTTCTAGTACAGTTATTTCAATATCGTTGTTAACTACAACTGTTTCGCCAATCCGGCGCGTTATATAGAGCATACTTTACCCATTTTTATTGCAAAAGGATCAATGTCCTTTTTTGAATTTATACCACATTACTCATCTAACTATAACTACATTTATAGCATTTTCTTCCAATAGTAAACAAAAAATGATTTAATTAAGGAAAATTTAATTGATAAGCTATGAGTATCAAACAAATTGAACAATTCATGAAGTTCCACGCTGAGAGACATAAAGTACTAGCTATGAATATAGAGAATGCTAATACACCTGGCTGGGAAGCTCTTGACATTGAGCTTAATCCTAAATCTTTTAAGAATATGATGCAAAGTTCAATAGGCCTTGCTACTACTCATAGTTCACATTTGGTAGGTAAGAGTAATACTAAATTTAGAATAGGTAGACAAAAGGATGCTTTCGAGAAAAAGCCAAATGGTAATAATGTTTCTATACCGCAACAGGCGCAAAAAATAGCTGCTAATCAATTAATGTATAATACTGTAACAGAAGCTTATATGAAGGCAAATGCATTATTAATTGGTTCTCTTGGCAGGAGTGGTCAGTAACATGGTAAAGCTTAACTTGTTAAAAATTGCAATGTTGCTGAGCCTGATGGCATTGTTCGCTAATTCGGCTATTGCGCTAGAGGATGATTTAATGAGAACAATTGAGATAGCAGGTAGTGGTGCAAAAATCCAAATGGAAAGGTTGAAAATTGCAGCAGAAAATATGGCGAATGAGACTACAACAGGCACTATGCCAGGTGAAAAACCTTATCAAAGGAAAGTATTATTTGTTGAAAATAAATATGACCCAAAGCTTAAGACTAGGGTTGTTAAAGTAAAAAAATATTCAGTGGATAATTCAGATTTTATAAAAAGATTTGATCCTCATCATCCAGCAGCCGATGAAGAAGGTTACGTGCTATATCCAAATGTATATAAAGAAATAGAAAAAGCAGATACTATTGAGGCAAAAAATAGCTATGAGGCTAATTTAAGTGTTATAGAAATATCTAAAGCAATGCTACAAAAGACTATTGAGGTTATGAGATAATGGCAATTGATAAAGCTTCTTTGCAAGCATTCCAAGCATATAGTAAAGTTGATTCAAAAAATTTTGGCAGTGGTATTGATGCTGTACCAGGAGACAGTATAAAATTTGGATCAAACGGTAATTCAAAATTTAGCAATATTGTAGATAATGTCTTTAACGCTTACTCTAAAATGAGTCCTGAACAGATATTATCCCATATAAGAACAAATGCAGTAGATAATAATTTTTCGTCAGGAAATATTATAAGCCAAGCAATATCTGCAGTAAAAGCTCCTTTAAAAGCAGCAGAAATAGTGACTAAGAAAGCTTTACTCGGTGAAGCTTCAATCCTTGAGCTTGCAACTAGTACTACTCAAGCACAAAATACGCTTAAAACGGTTGTTGCATTTAGGGATCAGCTTACTCAAGGTCTTGATAAAATCTTTAGTATGCAGCTTTAATGGTTATAATGGATATCTTCTATATCGCCAATTAAGGGCGAAAAAAGATCCTTTATTATTTCAAGGCTACCTTCAACTTGAAAGGAATTATTAGTTATAACTTTATGGCTTTCTTTTTCCTCGAAGTAGGGTGCTATAGTCGAAATTTTTTTTATATTATCGAATAATTCATTTTCTATTAAATTATTGTTAAATGTATCTTCTAGATTTGTTGCAAATTTTTGCTGACTCTCTTTAGTCATTAAGGTTAAATTTGCTGAAACTCTTAAAATAATAAGCTCTTTTGCTTCTTGGTTAAAATTTTTTTGCCCATCTCCAATTAACTTATTTTTCATGAACAAGCTATCAGCAAAGATTTGCGCATGAAAAAAGCTTGTTAATTTTTCTAAGATCTTATCATCATGCTTAGAGCTGCTTAAGTAAACCACATCATCAATATTTACTGGATCGCAAGAGATTAAAAAAGTTTTTACTAATTCTTTATTACATTTATCTATAGAATATAATAAGGGAGTAATGTTCTTTGATGAAGGTTGGTAAGCTTTGAAAGCCTTACTGGTTTTTTTATTATCTCTCTCAGAGCTATAACTTCTTTTCTTCATTTTATTTTCTATAGTACTTGTAATAATAGTTATGGCTTCTCAAGTTTTGTCTATATTATTTTACTAGAAAAGAAAAATTTTTTTACTCATAAAATTTATTGCTTCTTAAGGCAACTATATTGCAAAAATAACTTTTGTCAACGCTGGTTTAAAGCTAGGTATTTACTACATAATTTTGTTACTTGCAAATTCTGTGCATTTATTGTACAAAATTTATAGAATAACTTATTAATGAGGTTTTTTATGAGAATGTACAAACTAAAAAATGGGTCTGTAGTTGCTGAACCTGTTGTTATAACTACTATGATGAATATTAAGTCTTTAGCAGCAGGAAAAATGGGTAATAATCCTATGAATAGCCTTTTGTCTGTATATGAACTTGGAAAACTTGCTCAAGATCCAAAACATAAAATTTTTAGTAAACCAATAGAGGATCTTTTAAAAGGTTTAGCCTTAATGCAGGAAGATGGTACCCTACACAACGAAGTAAAAGATATTGCTCAATCAGCGATTAGCTTTAATGGTTCAATGCCGGATATACACAATCCAGTAGTTGAGGTTTTAGGAGACGATTCCGGGTCCTAATCTAAACTTTTAATATATTATGTAGTAAGGATAAATGAACATGCCCCTTACTGCATATAATCTCCTTCATAGAGATTCGGATTTTCACCAAGAATAATATTATCCTTTTCTTCCCCGTCGCCTGATGAATTCTTTGTCCATTTCCAATAAGAATGGCTTGTTGATGAAGAAAATTTTGCAATTTCATTTAATATTTCTTGAGGAAGCATAGCAAACAGCTCACTTTGCTTTGTCAGAGAAAATACTTTAACGCTCTCTTTTATCCCATATTCAATTATGCTTGAAGAGTTTTTTACTATGTAATCATATACATCTTTACTTAAAATATTTGCATCTAAGCAAGTATTTAAGTTAGTAATAACTTGTTTGACCTGCTCATGTTTAGCATTTTTAAACTTATAATCCAATCTATGAACGGTAATCTCTTGAGCATCCTTATTGAATATTATATCTTTAAGCTTGTCTTTTTTACAGAAACTATCGGCAAATCTTTTTGCATTAAGCATATTTTGTATATCATGATTATTACTTCTCTCACCTATATCTATAGCATTATTCTTAAGCAAAAGCTTAACGACATTTTTACTTTTGCAGCCTATAGCTACTTGTAACGGAGTTTGGCCGATATTATTGGATTTATTGATATTAGCGTTAGATTCTAACAGTAATTTTACGGTTTTTTCATGCCCTTTGCTTGCTGCAAATATCAATGCTGTACTACCATCTTTGTCTGCTGTATCTACTGTGGCACCATTTTCTAATAAGATTTTTAAACCTTTCTCATAACCTAAATGAGCTGCTTGCATTAAAGGAGTGAATCCATCGCTGCTTAAACTATCGATACTAATATTTTGTCTTATGCATTCATTTATAATATATTCTAATGCTTTTGTATGTCTTTTAATTATAGCAAAATGTAGGAAATTAACCTCTATAGTATCTCTGCTTTTTGGATAAATAATATTTATAGGGGTTTTCTCTGTTAATACTTCCGGCAAAACTCTAAGAAGTTGAGTAAAGCCTTCATAGGCATTAATTATAATTTTATTTACTAGTAAGTTGAATTTGTCGCTATTATGCCTGATTGAAAATCCGTTATGCCTCAATTCTTTATTTTGCCTCTTATCACCTTGAGGCGAGTCACCATTAGAAATTATCAACTCTTGGTTTGCGTTTAACATTATTTTTTAATTTATATATTAATTTTCGCTTACATTAATATATAATTAACTATTAGTCAATTAAAATATGGTCAAACAAATTAATAAATTCTTGTTATTTATGTTAAATGATGATGGGAATTAATAGTCTGTCATGAAGTAAAAAAAGCCATACATTACTACTAACTGGCTTCAATATTATAAAAAAGTAAGGTTCTTAATCTTCCTCTTCATGCTTATAATTTTTGAATATTATCTTCTTCCGTGAAAAGCCAATATCTTTAAGGTGAGCGCATACTTTATTAAATATAGGTTTTGGTAAGATATTTGAGCCAACTATCTCAATAAAGCCACCTTTCATATTAAATCCAAAGGAAGGTTTAGTAAATTCAGGGCCATCTATTTGACGAATAATGCGAATTGCATTGCCAATTATTTGTGCAAAGTAATATTCATCATAAGAAATTACTTTTTTGCTCAATTTATGAATCTTTAAATCAGATTTAGACCTATATGAAAATGATAGAATAAGCGCAAGAATAACTCGCTCACGGTGGCTAAATGGAATATCTGTAGAGAGCATTAACTCTGAAAAATAAGAGGCTCGCAAAGATTTATCAACACTTTTAATACCATTATTAATGATAAGAGATAATTCTATTAAATTATCCACATTACCAATCTCTGAAGGTAGCACTGTATAAATTAAATCTTTATAGCTTTGAAGATCAAAATCATTATCAGAAAAGGAGAAAAGCTCAATACATCTTTCATAAACGATATTTTTTGCTTTTTCATCTTCACTTAGGCCTGCAAATCTGACACCTTCCTTTAGGCCATAGTTAGAAATTATAATTTTTTCAGGATCAAATACTTCAATTAATGCCTTAGAAATTTTAATTGCTGCAGGAAGGTTCTCTATATTGTTAAGAGTTGAATGCGTATTATATAACTGCTTTTTGAAAAGAGTATTATCGATTTTCTCTAAATAGGTAAGTAATGAATATTTAGGGATCTCAAGGTTATGTAAATTATTAAGTGGGTACTTAATATAATTCATATAAAGTCTACCAATAAGTCTTAAAGCCCCACCAATAAAATAAAGCTTATTAGCTTGAGTATTATTATATTCTTGGTTAATGCTTTCCTTGATTTCTTCAATGGTAGTATTTTTATTCTGCTGAATTATTTTTGAACCCAAAGGCAATGATACAAGCCTAGTTATATTGTTATCTTTAACGGTAGAAAGCTCTAGGCTGCCACCGCCAAAGTCAGCAATTATACCTTGTGTATCATTAATAGCCATAATTACACCAAGTGCGCCAAATCGTGCTTCCTCTGTGCCTGTAATAACTTCTATATCTACGTCAAATTTTTCTTTTATAAGTTTGATAAATTTATAAGCATTCGAATGATCCCTAAGTACCGCAGTTGCTATACATTTGATATATCTTACATTTAATTGTTTGAATATATGGATAAAATGCTGAAAAGTTAAATAAGTATGGTGCTTTATATCTAATTCATCAAGCTCTAATAGGCCTAAAATATCGCTCTTAAACTTGTCATTATATATCTCACATGAACCGAGTTTATTACCATTATAAACCGAGGCCCTGATAGCATTGGAACCTATATCTATAATTGCATATCTTTCTTCGCGCATTTAACTTAGCCTTAATATATTCCCTTTAGATAGACTTATCCTCTACTAAGCTTAAGTAGGTGGATAATGTTATAATTATAATCGGTAATATATATATCTTTTTGCCGAATTAAGCACGAATTATTTTAACTATTCTTACTTTCAAGAGCTATTTTTTTATTTTGAGCTAGGATTTGAGGTATTTGTGTTTGAGCCTTCAGAGCTCTCTTCTTCAGGCTTAATAGGCTCAGAAGATTGTCTTTTACCTTTACTGAAGTTTTCAGAAGAAGTGCTGTCTGAATTGATTTCTTCAGCTTCATCCTCAAGCTCCTCCTCTATGAACTCACGATATGGCTCGTCCGTCTCTTCTTGATACTCTTCAGAGGTGATATCGTCATTAGTTTCTTCAATATATTCATTTGCAGCTTCTTCACTTTGCTCCTCTGTAGATTCTGTTTCTACAGATTGGGCTTCTTCCTCTTTAATGTGTGTAGGCTTTTCATTAATATGGTTAGGATCTATATCTTCTTCAGTGGCTCTTGACTCATCTTCAACATATACATGATCTTCTTCACTTATAACTTCTTCTGCTTGTTTGTTATCAGTTTGCAGGGCTTCGTCTACGAGAGTTTCCTCAGAAATATACTCTCTATCTACTTGCTCATCTTGTGTATTAGCATTACTACCTTCTGCTATATCTTGGGTTGTTTCCTCAAATAATTGATTATCTAATCCCCCAACAATATCTTCACTACTCTCTTTATTGATATTCTCATCTAAATCTGTGCTTGTTGAATCAGTATATTCTGTTTGTAGCTCTTCCAAAGAATGGCCAGTATTTTCAGCTATATTATTTTCTAATTGTTGATCTTCATTAGATACTTCTTCGACAAAATCATGTTCAACAATATCTTCTTGAGTTTCTTGCTCTAATGGATGCTGTGATTTTGACTCTTCAAGAGAATCATTTTTAGTTTCTTCAACAATAAATTCTTCTTGCTCTTCATCAGAATATGGTCCTTCCCCTGGAATTTCCTCATCATTCACGTAATTAGTTTCTTCTGTGTTCTCTTCCTCTGTATCTATATATTCTGCGCCATGTAATTCATCATTATCTTCAGCTTCATCTAAATTTTCTTCATCTTCTAAATCTTCTTCAAACTCTTCGCTTTCAGCCTGTCTTGGGTCAAATGGAACCTGGGTTGGAATAAAAGTAGGCGGAAGTAAGCGTTTAGTAAAAAATTTATCGTCGAAATATTTAATTTTATTGGATCTGATAGGTGGCATTGATTCAATTAAAACTATTTGCTCATCCCTTGGAAGCTGAATAACTTCTTGCGGTAAAAGTAATGCTCTTTGAACCTCAGAAACGTTTACAGTTCTAGTTGCAGGGTTAAGATCAAAGAATTTTGGCTTACTTTGCGAAGTTTGTTGTACAGTCTTATTACCGCAAAGTTGAGAAATTAAGTTAGCTGTTTCATAGTTATTCGCTGCAAAGGTAATCCTATATGTAGAGTTTGAAAGGAAAGAATTCATACCTGCTTCTTCATATGTTCCTTTCAATTGCTGCGTATCTTGGATAATTAGAAATAAACGTACTCTATATCCCCTGAAATATGCAATACCTGCTTTAAATTGTTCCATTTTACCAAGCGTTGGGAACTCATCTAGCAAGAACATGACGCCATAAGGCTCTTCTTTAAGATCAGGCATTTTCCTACTTAAAAACTCAGTTGCTTGTTGGTAAAATACCTGCATAAGTTTCTGCAAACGTTGGATATTATCAGGTGTTAAGCCTACATATACGGTAGTTTTCTTCTTT
>JAJFBM010000025.1 GCA_020697135.1 Rickettsiaceae bacterium | reverse complement strand
CTTATCAGGCATATTTTTATCTTTATATTTATTATTATTTTATTTAACCTCTATAATAGTAAATAAATCTTAAATGTCAATTCTTTATCAAAATCTTAACTAAAGTAAATTTTAGTGTAAATTAATTTTATCTACCACTATTTCAGTGTGATAAAGATAAAGTTTCAGCTAACCCCTCCTAGTTTTTGTATACAAGTAACTTGAGCCCCTAATCACGTGCTGCAGTAGCATTTAGCATGCAGCGTGGTGATTCAGTCAGGGCGGTTCATTTTAGCATGACCAAGAATTTATATAAACTGGAGTGCCACGCTCGTTATACTTCTGCAGCTCATGACGAGCGTTGAGACATCTCCCCATTTTTTTGTTTTTGGACACTACCATATCCTAATCCCCTCGCAAGGCAGGGGATTTAATTCAAATAAATCAATTTAGAGTCAAACCTAATAGTTTGACGAGATATCTTCCTGGATTCCGTATCCGCCGTTCAAAGCTTTAAAATAAAACTTTTTTCAGGTCAAGGAATGACATTTCTTGGGACTCCCCCCTGTTTTTGGCTTAGTTATTAAAATTTATTGATATACCAAATGGTTATAATAGAGAAAAAAACGTAAATACTAAGAGGAAAGATTTTATTTGGGCTAATTGAATGAGATTTTATCACTCGCTTAATAGCTTTCTCGCAGTGTCAAGTAGTAGATTTCTTTTGAAACTAGATTTCTACTAAAAATTTTTACACGTCGCCTCTAGACTCGAAGCCTCATGCACGAGTGTATACTGCGGTTCTGCGTGCCTCATCTCCTTCAAATTCTCTACCATAAACTAGTTTATGGTAGAGATCTAGTGAGAAAGTTTGTTAGGACACCTTAAGGTGGCTTGCAATATCGGGTTGTGAAGAAACTGCTCCAGTCATTAACATTAGCGGAAGTCTCATGACCCCTCCCTATTATTTGGAGGTATCCGCATTCTTATCAATTAAGCCTTGGTGAGCTCCTTTTTAAGCTCATATAAAGCTTGTAGTGCATCAATAGGTGTCATTTTATCAGGGTTGATTTTTCTAATGCGTTCCTTTAATTCTGTAAGCTCTTCTAAAGCTTCATCTGAAGTCGCAGCATAGTTAAATAGATTAAGGGAAGTTGTATCCTCAATCTTTGTCGCATATTTGTTTGATGATTGCTCAAGCTCTTTTAAAATTTGCTTTGCTCTTTTAATTACGCTTTTTGGCAGGCCTGCAAGTTCTGCAACATTAATCCCATAAGATTTATCTGCTGCACCTTCTATAATTTGATGAAGTAGTAAAAGCTTGCCATTATCTTCACTGATTTTTATATTATAATTACGTAGAGCATGTAGGCTTTGGCTAAGGACTGTAAGCTCATGATAGTGCGTTGCAAATAGGCTTCGGCATTTGAGTTTATCATGAATATATTCAAGACAGCTCCAAGCAATTGAGACACCATCATAGGTAGAAGTGCCGCGACCAATTTCATCAAGAATAATAAAAGACCTATCAGTGCTTTGTGATAATATGCAGGAAGTTTCAACCATCTCAACCATGAAGGTGGATTGCCCTTTAGAGAGATCATCAGCTGCGCCAACACGGCTAAATATTTTATCAATAACACCAATATGGGCATATGTTGCAGGGACAAACGAGCCAATATGGGCAAGTATCGCAATATGGGCATTTTGTCGAAGAAATGTGCTTTTACCAGCCATATTAGGACCAGTTATTAGCCACAAACGTTGTTCTTCACTAAGGCAACAATTATTTGCAACAAATGAATGATTCTGTAGCTTTAAACTTCGCTCAACAATAGGATGTCTTCCTTCTTTAATTAAAAATGCTTTTGAAGAGTCAATAATCGGCTTAGTGTAGTTATGTTCATCTGCTATGAAAGCAAAGTTACAGAATACATCTAATATACTTAATGCTTTTGCAAGATTAAGCAGTTTCTCACGGGTGTTAGCAACAGATTGGCAAAGTTGACTAAAAATTTCCTGCTCAAGCGCTATAACAGAATTTTTTGCATTAACAATATCAGATTCAAGGTTTTTAAGTTCTTCAGTAGTATATCTAATCGCGTTGCTTAAAGTTTGTTTATGTAAAAATTTAGGATCTTCAATTTTATGAGCAAATCTTTGCGTTATCTCAATAAAGAGTCCAAGTAAATTATTACCATTAATTTTTAAACTATCTATACCTGTTTCTTGTTGATATTTTCTTTTTAATGATTCAACAATATCAGTGCTATTTTCTATTAAACTATAGAGTTCTTCAACACGTGGGTGATATTCTCTTTTAATGTAGCCGCCATCGCTAACATAATTTGGTGCTTCACCATTTAAAGCATCATTTAAGAGGTTAAGTAGCTCTTCATCGCTACTAAGATCGTTAAAAATTTTGTTAAGTTGAACAGGAAGCTCTAATCTTACTGCATTATAGATATATTCCTTTATTTTAATGCCATATTCGATTGTATCTCTAATGGATAAAAGATCCCTTGGTGAGGCTCGCTTCATTGAGATTCGGGCAAGCGACCTCTCAATATCGCCAACCATTTTAAGCTGAGCGCGAATTTTGTCGACTAAAGTAAGATTATGTAAGAAGAACTCAGTGAGTGATAATCTTAAGTTAATTTTATTTGGATCAGTAAGTGGAGCTGCTAAATAATGATAAAGTAAACGACTACCAGATTTTGTAACAGTTTTATCAATTATGCCAAGGAGGCTGCCTTTAGATTCGCCGCAAAGATTTTTGACAATCTCAAGATTTTTTCTTGTTGATGCATCAATCTGCATTAAACTATCATTATTAATAAGCTTTGGGAAACCTATTTGTGGCAGATTAGCTTTCTGCGTTAATTTTAAATATTCTAAAATAGCGCCAATTGCACCTATCTGGTTCTTACTTAAATTGCCAAGTGAATCTATAGTATGAAGATTATAAAAACTCTCAATTGCATATTTGTTTTTTTTATAATCAAAATAGCTGTCAACTTGGTAAACAAGTTTTGTTTTTATCACCCCAAGTTGCGAAAATATTTGTGGTATAGCTTGTATTTTTTCGCTTACCAATATCTCTTTAGGTGCAAGCCTTGCAATTTCGTGCGACAATAGCTCGTTTTTAACTTCGATAACAGCAAATTCAGAAGTATTTATATCGATAAAGCTAATGGCGCAATAATCTTGTGAGAAGCTAATAGCAGATAAATAGTTTGGCTCATTTTGGTTAACTATGGCTTCTTCGATTACAGTGCCAGGAGTGATTATTCTAACTACATCGCGGCGAACTACAGCTTTATAGCCTCGCTTCTTTGCTTCTTCAGGAGACTCCATTTGTTCGCAAATAGCAATTTTGTAATCAGCTTCTATCAGTTTATTAAGGTAAGAATCAAGCGCATGGTAAGGCACACCACACATTGGAATATCATCTTCATCATGCTTGCCGCGCTTAGCAAGAGCAATACCAAGAATTTTTGAGGCTTCTAGTGCATCGTCAAAGAACAATTCATAAAAGTCACCCATGCGGAATAATACAAGGCAATCTTGATGCGCTATCTTTACATCAAGATATTGCTGCATCATTGGAGTTGCTTTATCGTATTTATATTTCTGTTTTAAATCCTCGGTGCTCTGCATATTAATAAAGTCATTAATGGTATTTGAGGTAAATTCTAAAGCAATTTTAGAGAATATTCCATAAAATATTTTGTACAAAATAAAAGTTACAAATAGTATTTAGTATTAATAAATATTTAAAAATAATATGAATTAATTAATTTTATTTGACAGTTTCGCAGAATATTGATATTAATCAAGGTTAAATAATTAAATTAATAATAAAGCAATATGAAAAGGAAAATTGAATCTGATACGGAAAATGATGGATTAAGAGTCAAAAAACAAACAACTCTTATCACCACTGGAAGAATAGTATTTCCTCGTTATTATAGTGAAGATCCTAATAAACAAGAATTCATTGAAGCAATATATTCCAGCAAAAAAGACAAAATTCTTTATTTTATTGATCAAAATTTAGATAGTCTTGAAGAGTTATTTCTTGTTAAGTATAATGAAGAAGAATCTGCTTCAAGAGAAATATCTTTTATATATTTATTAGAAGATGAAGGGCATTACGAAGCCTTATCTTATGCTTTAGAAAGAAAACCTGATCTAAATTTATATCTTAAACTTAAAGAATCTGCTTGTTCATCTTTAAGTAGGCCGGTAATAAAGGGACATGAAAAAGTAGTAGAATTAATATCGCAAAATATTCAAAATCGAGGAGAAATAATAGTTCAAGCTGATGAAGTAGAAAATTTAATACTTATGTCTATAATTTTGGGTCGCTTCAAAATAGCAAATCTATTACTTAAAGCAGTTTTAAGCCTAAGTAATATGTCTTTTGATAAAGCAGAATTAGTTTTAGGACAAGCTATTATGAGGGAACAGGAAGAAACGATAAAATTATTATTTCTAAAAGGTCTTAGTTCGATTATTTTAGAAGGAGAAAAATATGAATCACTCTTAATGACTGCTGTAGACGTAGGAAATGTTGCTATAATTAAATTATTATTAGAAAATAGTGCTTATAAAGAGTATATAGACCCTAAAAAAGGAATAAGTGCTTTAACCCTTGCAGCTGAAAAAGGAGAAGCATCTTTAGTAAAGATAGTGTTAGAAGCTGGATGTAATTTACACCCATTAGGAGAAGATATAATTGCTGCTAGCGGTTATGCAAAAGATAGTTTAAATAAACGAAATATCATTGAAGCCCAAAAGAATGCATCTTTATATTCAATTCCTTCTGATGAGATGTATTTCGAAACAGTGAAAGCTTTGCTTAAAACTCATAAAGTTGATTTAAGTAATCTTTGTAAAGGTAAAAATCCTTTAGAGTGGGCTGCCGAAACTAACCTAGATAAGGTGTTTGACCTTTTGCATGTTTATCAAATTCTTCATCAATGGAGAGATGGTAAGGATAGTAATGTTAATATAGATGAATACATAACTTTTTTAGGAAATTTTCCTTTAATTTTTCAAAATAATAGTAATAAAGAAATTGAATTTTTAGATTTAGCAAACTATTTGAATGATTTAATGCCTGATCATGTCTCCGGAGCAATTATATGTGAGCCATCATATTTAAATATAATGACTGAGATGAAATTAGTATTAGATCAATATATAACAGCTAGTTATCCGATAACCGAGGCAAATAGCATTGCAACTATGACAATAGAACAAGATCTTACTAAGCTAAAAATAGATGATTCTGAAGATAAGAATATGCAGGTTGTCAAATTTGAAAGTGCGCAAGGAATTCACCCTGAATCAAGCGAGTCAGCAACTAATTTTGAAGAAATAATGGAATTGAATAATGCCTCACAGCAAAGTAATAGTCTTAAAATTACAGGCAATGCATCTTTAATTGAATAACCAAATCCGAGGTTAACATAATAGATATATTAATCATATATCTTTTATGTTAATACTTATCCCTTAATACAAATGGTGCTCCGAATAAACCTTTTCTTCGGCCTCCTGAAAATATTTGCCCAATGATAGGAACTTTTCTTACGATGGTGCTTATACCGTAAAGCGATGGTACAACTTGCCCTTTAAGCTCATAAACTTTCCTATTAGTGTCAACTCTACCGCGGATGTTAAAGTCAAAATATGGCCCTTCTGCAACTCCATCATCAATTCTAAATATTCCATTATCGATGGCGAATTTACCATTAAACTCTCTAAATAATATGTAATTACGTCTTGTGATAGTCCCCATGAATCCTGGTAAGGAAATAAACGAAACTAACCTTGTCATAAAAGGTGTTTTAACAGTAGCAAATTTTTTAATATTAACAGTTCCATAGGTGACATATTGGTGTATCTTATCTGCTTTTTCAATTTTATTCCTATTAAATAGCTTTAAAACCATTGTGCCTGAGCGTATATTCTCATAAATTCCAAAGCCACCAAATACAGCACCGGCATTATTAGTTGTAAATATCCATTCTTCGTGGTTTGCATGCGGTTTAAGCAGCATATCGAAGAATCGTCTTTTATCGCCAAGGTAAGAATTCATTTGCCCTTCCAAGCATTTATCTTTTGAGCATTTTAAATTTAGCTTAAAGGATTTAATGTCAATATGATTCTTTAGGATAATTTGATCAATTTTAATGTCATAATTAGATGATGTTGTCCTCTCGCCTGAGCTAAGCAGTTTTCCGAGGTCTGAGGCTGATAAATCAAAAGATGAGCCGTAAATTTTATAATTTTTATGATCGCTTGAAAAGTCAAGTTCAGCCTTTAATTTTGTATTTCCATAATATAATCTGTCAACTATAATTTTAGTTGATTTATCTTTTGCCAATATGTGTCCTGCGATATCTATTCCATTCGCCGCCTTAAATTCAAAATTAGCTGGTTCTTCATGATTATGATTAGCAGAGCTTGTGTATTTTATATGTCCAGCTTTACCTAATGGTTTGATAATGCCTAGCTTTTCAACATATATTTCTGCATTAGATAAGTCGGATTCAGCATTCCAAAAACTATAATTTTTTTTTGATGTATAATCGAGTTTTAAATGCGCTTGGCCTTTTTTTATTGCAAGAAATTCGTTAGGTTCAAGGCTTGAAGAGAGAAAGATATCCGCTTTAAGATTATTTTCTATATCTACATTATCATCAAAATTATGCGAAAAATCTATATTTGCTTTAGCGCCATTAACTAAACCACTTCCATTAATACTAAGTTTGGTCTCATTAAATACGCCTTTGACATTTGTGCTTTTTAAATGAACTGTGTCATTTAAAAATTTCATCCCAAAATCAGGAGAGCTAGTTTGAACTTTAACAATAATTTTCTGTTCTTTCTTTAGCGGTACATGTACGCTTACATGAGTATCAGCAACACCCTCTAGAGTAGTTAAATCTACACCTTTAGCTTTTAAAGTCTCAACTTGTCCTTTCTCCATATATTTTATAAAGTCTCCAACCGGACCTTTAACTTTACAGTCAACATTTATACCTTCATCATTCCATTTTGCCCAATCAAATGTAACGAAACTATCATATATATTAGATCTTTCTACTTTACCGCTTATAATATTGAATTTCGCTGTGGTCCCGTTTAATATTACTTGTGAGTTGAGATGTGAAAGCTGAGGATGTCCGCCTTCATATTTAAAACCTGCTTCTGCAATATGAAAATTACCATTAATTTCAGAACTTGTTAAAGATCGTTTATTGAAGAAATACTTATCAAGCCTAATTTTCCAATTACCCTTGCTGATTTTTCCGGTGGTGATAAATTCATCAAGAAATTTTTTAGTTGCGCTGGGACTTTCAGGATCAGTTATATAATCAATCACGCTGACAGGAAGGTTGCTTAAATTACCAGAAAGCTCAAGTAATTTAGGGTTCATATCTTTTTTATTATATAATAGTTCAAGATTTAGCGAACTATCTTGTCCAAAATTTAGTGAGCAATTATTTATTCTTAACTTGTCGTAATCTTCTAGAATCTCAATAAAGCATTTAGATTGAGCAATTTTTAAGGTTTTTCCTTCTTCTAATTGCGAATGTAGGGTTCCGCTAAAATCGGTTAAATTAATTACGCTTGTATGTTTTTTCTTTTTGCTATCATAACTATGGAAAATATTGCCAGAGATCAGTATTTCGTTTGCTGCATGCTGTAAATTTTTAAAACGGCTTGCAGATAATTGGCTGATAGGTAAATGTGCAGGCAGGCTGCTTAAATTTGCAGTGATATTTAAAAAACGATTTTTTACTAAAGATAAATCAAGATTTAAATCATGTATGTGTTTATTTGAATTAGATAATTCATAAGTTAGAAGTAAATTAAGCTTTTGCTGCTTTTTATTAAGCACCATATTCGCGGTTGAAATATTTAAAAACCTTGTTCTATCACCAATTACAAAGCCTAATTTACTTTTATTAATTTCAATTTTTCCAACCCAAAATAACTGGCTCTTGATCATTTTAACTAAATTATCTAAAACACTCTCAGTTACTTCCTCAATCTCATCTGGATCTTTTGACAGTTCAAAGCTAAATCTATTGATCGCAACATCTACTGGGACATATTTTAGACGGCTTAGCTCGTGAGTATTTAGGGTGATATCAATATCTTTTGCGGAACCAATCAAATTCAGCTCTTTATTACTTTTTTTAAAAATCTTAAGCCCTGAGAATTTTATGTTATAAAAATCTTTATCAAGTCTTCCTATATTACAAGCATCTAGAGTAATTTTATGATTAGATGAGCTTAGTTTGAATTCTACAATATTTTTTACTATTTTACTTAGCGCTTGAGTTTCCATTGCTTTAATAGTAATAACTAAAGCGCCAAGAGATAATATAAGAAAAATAAATATATAAGATAAGATTTTAAAAAATTTTCTCATTTTATTAAGTTTGAGTATTTGAAAATTCATGAGTATAACATTATATTTACTAAAAGCACTATAAATCAAAGATAAAAAGTATTTTTAATTGTAAAAAACGCTTAAAGTAATCAATTAATGGTGTTATTTTAGTTTAAAAAATCCTTCAATACAAATTGAAACTCTTTCGAGATAACCAACTTTATGTTTTATAGGTCCCTTAAATGAAGATATGTTTTATAGGCAGTGGTTATGTGGGTCTTGTATCCGGTACGGTTCTAGCAAGTCTTGGCCACCTTGTTACTTGTATTGATAAAGACCAAGAAAAAGTAAGGAAGCTTTCTTTTGGAGAAAGCACTATTTTTGAACCGGGGCTTGAGGAGCTCCTTAAAAATAACCTTGCAAATGGAAATCTTAAATTTTCAGCCGATTTAAATAAAGAGCTTCAAGTGCATGATGCTATGTTTATAGCAGTTGGAACTCCATCAGCGCAAGATGGAAGCGCAGATCTTTCATATGTTTATGCGGCAATTGATGATTTAAGCAATCATATTAGTGATAAGCAAATTATTGTTATAAAGTCTACAGTTCCACCTGGAACAGCAAAAAACATTCAAAAATATATTCGCCAAAAGGGGCTTAAAAATGAAGTTGTATCTAACCCTGAATTCCTAAGAGAGGGTAAAGCAATTGAAGATTTTGCAAATCCTGATCGTATAGTAATAGGTGTTTCTTCAGATCGCTCAGCACAGATAATGAAGGAGATTTACAAGCCTCTCTTAGATAAAGGCGCAAAGATGGTAGTGACAGATACAACAAGTTCTGAGCTTATAAAATATGCCTCAAACTCCTTTCTAGCTTTAAAGATTGGTTTTATTAATGAAATGGCCAATATTTGTGAAGATATAGGGGGGAATATTGAGGATCTTGCTTATGGAATGGGCCTTGATCACCGTATTGGAGGTAAACATTTGAAGGCAGGGCCTGGTTTTGGTGGCTCATGTTTCCCTAAAGATATACTTGCTATAGCGTATCTGGCAAAACATTTAAACGAGCCTTGTGGAATAATTGAAGCTGTTATTGCCTCTAATGATAAAAGGAAGCATTTAATGGTTGAGAAAATTATTCGAGCTTTAAGGGGAGGGGTAGGTGATCGGACGATAGGTGGAAATTTACAAGATAAGACTATTGCTGTGCTTGGCCTTACCTTTAAGGCTGATACGGATGATGTAAGATCAAGCCCTGCAGTAGACATAATCAAACTCTTAGTAGAGCGTAAAGCAAATATTAAAGCTTATGATCCAGAAGGTATTGAAAATGCAAAAGCAATATTGGGGGGAGTAGAGTTTGCTGGGTCTATTCAAGATGCAGCAAAGGACGCAGATTGTATCTTAATATTAACCGAATGGCCAGAATTTGCAAAATTTGATTATGGTACTGTTAGTAATATTTTAAAAAGTAAGCTTATTATAGATCTTAGAAACATCCTTGATAGTAAAAAAGTTACAAGCCAAGGGTTTAGATATATATGCGTAGGGAGTGGTGCTTGTAATTAACTTGCTTAGGATTGACAAGTTATAGACTGTAAAATATACTTAAAACTAATTTTTTACTGTTAGGTTTTTATATTTTAAACCACCCATACCAAATATCCGAAGACTAAAATCCATTTAAATATTAGGAAAAATATAATGGTTGCAGATTTCGTTCATTTAAGGGTCCAAAGCTCTTACTCAATGCTTGAAAGTTCTATTAAAATTGAAGAAATAGCTAACTTAACTGCAAAATATCACATGCCTGCGGTAGCGCTTACTGATAAAAATAATCTTTTTGCAGCTTTAGAATTTGCGCTCTATGCTTCAAAGAATGGAATTCAGCCTATTAATGGTATTATCCTAAATTTAGCTTGTGGCGATAAAGGTAATGAAATTGTTGGCCAAATATTACTGCTTGCAAAAGACGAGGTTGGCTATAAAAATCTCTTAAGGCTAGGTAGCCAAATTTATATAGTTAAAAACCCTATTTGTTCTCTATCTATTACTATAGATGATTTGAAACAATATAATCAAGGTCTGATTGCTTTATCTGGGTATACGGAAGGGATAATTGGAAAATTGCTCTTAGAGAATAAAAGCAATGAAGCGCAGCAGCATCTTAAGCTAATGAAGGAGATATTCTCAAATGATAGATTTTATCTTGAGATAATGCGCCATGGTCTGGCAGCTGAGCAAAATATTGAAGATGATTATATAGAACTTGCAACAAAAACTGATACACCGCTTGTAGCAACTAATAATGTGTTGTTTTCAAACGCAAAAATGTATGATCCGCATGATACGCTGCTTTGTATAGCAGAAGGAACTATTAAAGAAGCAGGAAATAGAAGAACAGTTAGTAATCAATGCTATTTCAAATCGCCTAAGGAGATGAAGGAGTTATTTAAAGACCTTCCTTGTGCAATTGAAAATACTATTAAACTTGCAAGCCGCTGCTATGTGATGGCTGAAACAAATCAGCCGATGTTACCTAGTTTTGCGAAAGATGGCACTAGTGAAGAGGAAGAATTTAGGCAAAAAGCCAAAGGTGGCCTTGATCTAAGATTGAAGCAAAAATTTGAATTAGAAAGAAAAACCATAAATATTACTGAAGAAAATATAGCAACAATTCGTGAACAATATGAAGCGCGCCTAAACTATGAGTTAGATGTTATTTGCTCAATGAAATTTGCCGGCTACTTTTTGATAGTTTCTGACTTTATCAAATGGAGTAAGGATAACAAAATACCGGTTGGACCAGGAAGAGGTTCTGGTGCCGGTTCAATTGTTGCTTGGAGCTTACTTATTACTGATCTTGACCCAATAAGATTTGGTTTGCTTTTTGAGCGTTTTCTTAATCCTGAGCGTGTATCAATGCCAGATTTTGATATTGACTTTTGTCAAGAACGTAGGGAAGAGGTTATTAGTTATGTGTGCCGTAAATATGGTAGTGAGCGTGTTGCGCAGATTATAACATTTGGAAAATTACAAGCAAAGGCTGTAATTAAAGACGTAGCTCGCGCCTTAACTCTACCTTATCATCTTGCTGATCGAATTTCTAAGCTTGTGCCGTTTAATGCCATTAACCCAGTAACTTTAGAGCAAGCTATTGATGATGTAGCAGAGCTTAAAGAAGCCTCTAAAGGTAATGGTCTATATAATGCTGATCTGAATCAGGATGATAAAGAGTTAATTAAAAGTGTAATAGACACTGCGCTTAAGCTTGAAGGCTTGCATAGACATGCATCGATTCATGCTGCCGGTATAGTAATTTCTGGTAAAGATTTAATCGAAGTAGTTCCTCTATATCGCGAGGAAAATTCTTCTATGTTTGTTATCCAATATTCAATGAAATATGCAGAACTTGCAGGACTGGTAAAATTCGACTTTTTAGGGCTTAAAACTTTAACAGTAATAGACAAATGCTGTAACCTTGTTAAAAGCCAAGGTATGGAGGTAAGTTTAAATGCAATTGAGTTTGGAGACCTAAAAACTTACGAATTACTGTCAAGCGGTCTTGCAACTGGGGTGTTCCAGTTTGAAAGCCCAGGGATGAAAGAAAGTCTACGTAAGCTTAAGCCAGATAGTATTGAAGATATAATGGCGCTTGGTGCTCTTTATAGACCAGGTCCAATGGATAATATCCCCACTTATATTGCATGTAAACATGGCAAACAACAACCTGATTATCTCCATCCATTGCTGCAAGGCATATTAAAAGAAACTTATGGTGTTATAATTTACCAAGAACAAGTTATCGAAATTGCTAAAACCTTATCTGGTTATTCACTAGGTGCGGCTGATCTCTTAAGACGGGCTATGGGTAAAAAGATAAAAGCTGAAATGGATGCCCAGCAGCAATTATTTATAGAAGGTGCTAAAGCTAATGGGGTTGATCCTGCGCAAGCTCAGCAAATTTTTGCAGCAGTAGAGAAATTTGCTGGTTACGGATTTAATAAATCGCACGCAGCTGCATATGCAGTAATATCTTATCATACTGCATATCTTAAAGCTAATTTCCCGGTTGAGTTTTTATGTGCTTCCCTAAATCTTGAGATTCATGATTCTAATAAGATCAATATCTTTATCCAAGAAGCAAAAAAAATGGGAATACCAGTTCTTGCACCTGATGTTAACTCCTCTAATAGTCTATACTCGATAGCTAAGGATAAAGATGGCAATAAAGCGCTAGTTTTTGCTTTAGGGGGGCTTAAAAATATTAGTCCAGATGCTGGGGCTGCAATAGCAGAGGTTAGGGAAACTAGTGGTGCATTTAAAAATATATTTGATTTTGTTGAAAGGATTCCAGAGAAGGAAGTAAATAGAAGGGTGCTTGAGAATCTTATTAAATCTGGTGCATTTGATAAGCTGCATCCAAATAGAAACCAACTTTTCTCAGCAGTTAATACAATTATAGAATATGCACAGCGCTATCATCGAGATAAAATAACGAATCAAATGAATCTTTTCGATGCAATGAGTAAAATATCGAAATATCCAGAACTTCCAGAGGTAGATGATTTCTCTCTTGATGAAAAAGCTTTTAAAGAATATGAGGCAATAGGCTTCTTTTTCTCTAATCATCCTTTAGATAATTATGTCCAAGTGCTTGAGAAAAATAATATTATAAATTCAGCATATCTTTTTGGTGATTTACCGCTTGGTACGCATAATTTAAGAATTGCAGGGGTTATACATGAGAAGGATGCTAAAATGTCGCCGCGTGGCAGGTTCATCATTTTACAGCTCTCTGATCAATATGGTATGTATGATGCAACTATTTTCAACGAAGACGTATTAAAGAGATGTGCGCCACTCCTTGAAGGGAGAATACCAATTGTTTTAAATTGTGAAATTAGAAAGGATGAGGGTGGTATTAGACTTGCTGTTCAAAATATTGAAGATATAGAAAAAATTGCTTATAAAAACCGCAGCGAATATAAAATAACCCTAAATTCTAATTCAAAGATGGAAGAGTTACTTACCAATCTGAATAAGCTGATGGCTAGTAATGGTAACACAGAGATAAGCTTAATATTTGATATTGATAATAGTTTCATTGCAAAATCTAAACTTCCAGGTAAGTTCTTAATGTTACCTAAAGATATAGAAGCAATTAAAGATAAGAGGGTTGAGATTGAAGAAATTATTAGTTAGCATAAATCTATTTGTTTTATTTGCCCTCACAGGATGCAACTATCCAGTTGGAACTCAGCATAAATATGATGAGACAACACGTTCACAGCACCTTATCACTAAGCCAATTTACTTCTTTATTAAAGAGAACAGAGGGCTTCGGTCTTCTGCATATTTCGTGCTTTATTATAATAAAACAAGTAATAAATATTTTATGAAACTACGCTGGCTACTTTATACTAACCAACGTCCTTATATGTATCTTCGTGACTCTTTAAAATTTACACTTGATGATCAAGTTGAACTTGCATTATCCTCTACACGCCCACCAAAAGTTACAAGAGTAAGTCTTGAGCCAAAAGGTTTTGAAGAAGAAATTTTTTATGAAGTTGATAGACCGACGCTTGAGATATTAGCACAAGCCGGCAAAGTTGATTTAGAAGTTCGAGCCCGCACAACAAATCTAAAAGGTTATTTTATGAAAAAACATAGCTTCGATGGTGTAGCTGAGTTTTTAGATACTGTTGATAGAGAGGTGAATGAGGAATAGAGTTTGTCTTTTTTGTTAGAACTTTAAATATTCATCTTTATTTTTCTTTCTTTGTATATATCCTCTAATAAACTCATAGATTCTACTTCACCTCTAATTGCTGCAGAATGGAAAATAGATACTGTCCCTAATAACTTGCGATCAAAGCAAATATTAAATTTAGGCTTGAGATTTGCGCCACGCGCACTTAATAACTCTATAGTTTCTAACTTTCCATATTTAGTAGCTAATAGTAAAGGGGTACAACCGCCACAATATATAGGTTTGTCCGTGCGCAAATAACCTTCACCTCTGATGGCTAAATAACATTCAGCATTAATATTTGCGCCTGCATTAATTAATAAAGTTATTATTTTATTATGCCCCATATAACTTGCTAAATGAAGAGGAGTTACTTCGTATGCTTGCCAAGGGGAAATTAAAAACTGGTTTCGAGAGTCAACTTTATGGCCTAGTTTTAAAAGATATTTTATAACTTCTATATCGCCATTCTTTGCAGCTATATGCATTAATGATGCTTTAGACTTACTAAGTATATTTCGGGTAAAATTTATATTACTATCTGGAGACGGCTTCTGAAATTTTAGGTTACTTTCAGCAATAATCTTATTATTCCTATTCTTTAGAGCAAGGATTTTAAGGTAAGCCATGTCATGGCAATCAATTACTTCGTTAGCCTTAGAAATTGATTTTATCCCCTCTATATTTCTGAAAGGCGTTATGATCATAAAATTTTATATTTTATTATTTATTTTAAAAATATCATATTAAATTGCTCTTAAGTCATAACTAGGTTTGTTATTTAAAGAGCTAGCTTTAAAACATTTTCTTCAAACTTATATCTTTATAATTTTTTTGTCGAATTAAGCATTTTTCAATAGCGTATGCTGCAATAAAGGTTTCGGTTCTACCAACCCCTAAAGCGTAGTAAACTGCTTATTCCACATGATTATTTAATTTATTTCATCTGCTCTATTCAAATCATAAGGCTTATATTTCTTTTTTTATATTTATCAACCAAAACATCAATAGCTGCAACTTGTCCAAGAATCGCGGCTGAATGGAAAATAGTTAATTCTTTTATTGTGTTTTCACTTGTGCGTACTTCAAAAAAACATTGCAAATTTGCTTCATAAAAGCTTAGTATTTCTATACATTCAAGCTGTCCAGCTTTTGCAGCGAACATCAAGGGAGTAAACCCCGTGCAATATATTGTTTCATTTAGTAAAATATCATCATTTTTATCAATTTGATGAAAACATTTAGCATTGATATCAGCACCATAATCAAGCAATAATTTTGCAATAGCAACATGGCCATTGAGACTGGCTAAATGCAATGGTGTAACCTCATGGGTAAGCCAAAGATTAATCAAACACGAAACTTTAAGGCTTGGATCACATCCTTGCTCAAGCAAATATTTAACTACTTTTTCATCGCCATTTTTCGCAGCTATATGTATAGGGGAGATAAGGGGAAGAGAATCTATATATCTCTCAGCTTTTGAAAGGAAGCTTTTTACAAGGATATCTTGTTCCTTTAATATTTGTGAGTTTATCCTTTCAGAACGAATAACATTATTAATTTTATTCTCTTTCGCTATAAATTTTAAATGAGAAAAATCATCACAAAATATAGTTTCTTCTATTCGTCTAAAAAAGTTATTTCTTGCTGTTAATATACATGTAGCCATTTATGTTTACTTACTACTACGTTTATTTTAAAGTTATCATATTAAAACCTCTTAATCAATTATAAATATATTTTAACCGTAAAAATCTTTACTCCATTGGAGGAGGTAAATTATTGCCAGTTAAGGTTAAAGGGTCATTAATTGCGATATTTTCACTAGGAGCGTTTTCCCGCGCTACATTATTGTTATCTTTTCCTTTTACCAACCTATAAAGCTTTATATATTGCTCTTGAGTCATAACTAGGTTTGTTATTTAAAGAGCTAGCTTTAAAACATTTTCTTCAAACTTATATCTTTATAATTTTTTTGTCTAATTAAGCATTTTTTAATAGCGTATGCCTTATTTTCCTATAAACTTCTTTACTAAGCCTTTGTCGTATTCTCGGTATTTTTTTTCTAATAAATTTATGCACTCAACATTTCCTCCAAGAGCAGCTGTTTGAAATATTGTGGCTTTCGTTAAAATTTTATCTCCTTCTTCAATTTTAAAACAAGCGTTTAAATCTGCTCCATAAAAACATAATATATTTATAGCAGTTAATTGCCCAAAAAAAGTGGCTAAAATTAAAGGGGTAAAATTTGTGCAATATATAGTTTTATCCAAAAAGCCAAGCTTATAATCTTTATTTTTTTCAGCAAAGCATATAGCATTAATATTTGCACCTGCGTTTATAAGTATTTCTAATATTTCATGATGCTCACCAGCAATAGCAAGATGTAACGGCGTTGCTTCAAAGACTTTCCATCCATTTATAAAAGTGGAAGCAGTAATATTTACAGGGTTACCTTGTTGCAAAAGATATTTCACAACTTCTTTATCTCCATTACGCGCTGCAATATGTAGTAACGGTTCATTATTATTAGAGAGGTTACTATTTTCAATACAAAAAAAGAAGGCTTTAACAAGCTTGTTTTGTGTTTTTATTATTTCTGCAGGAAGTCCCTTGGAACGTAATCTACCAATATTTTTATTTTCAACGGCTAAATTTTTTAAATAATCAAGGTTATCGCACTTAAATATATTGCTTATTCGTTTACAAGCTTCGATATTTTCTATTGTGTTATATATTTTTTCATTCACTCTAGTTATGTTATTTAATACTGAACAAAAAATAGAGTAGCAGTTTATAAAACATTAATCAATCGTAAATATAAATATATTTTAACCGTTAGAATAACTACTCCATTGGAGAAGGTGGATTATTGCCACTTAAGGTTAACGGGTCACTAGTTGCAATATTTTCACTGGAAGCAGCAACTTGCGCAAGATTGTTATTATCGTTTTCTTCTGCTTGATTTATAGTTGTTTGCAGTAATATATTCTCAGTTTTAACCTTTGCTGCATCTTTATCTTTGTCCCAATATTCTCTAAGGAAGCTTTTATAACCATAACCAATAACTCCGCCAATCATTTTAGGTGGTAGGCCAGCAAATAAAGCTTTAAACCCATGGTTTCTAATGAGGCTTTTTGTAACGTTTAATATACTAGTATCTTTATTATGAACTTGTTGCATCTGCACTCGTATAGTGTCAAAAGCTATATTTACTGAAGACATAACGATCCCCCCAGCTACGGATGTTGCTGCAAGAGTAAAATAAGAAACTTCGCCAACATGTTTTTTTATGCAGTTCTTATTAAAATCGTCAAACCAGAAAAAGGTCCACCAGAGAACTGTATTTTGTAAAAATAATGCACTTGAGCCTTGATAACATTCTTTTATAAAGTGTCCCTTAGCGTAGCTTAAAGCTATATCTTTAATTTTGATATTTTCTTTAACTGAAAGTTGATGAGTAGACATTCTTACAAGTGGCCCTAATAACATTGTATCTACAAAGGATATAGTAGGTGCAGCTAAAAATCCTGTTAGAAAAACACTATATTTGCTCAAGCTATCTGGTGTGTATTCATTTATATATTTAGGAGCGCTAACCATTAATGGACCGCGATAAGACTCTGTTAGAACATTTATACATAATGTCGCAGGCATAGATTTATAAAAACCTTTTAACCCATTATCAGAATAAATTTTTTTCACCATTTCAATTAACGGAATAGAGGGGTTTGCTTGTTTAGAAGTTTGAACTACGAAAAATGGTTGCTTAAATAATGTTATACCAAATTTAATACCTACACAAGATGAAGCAATTTGCAAGTTTTCTTTTATAAAATGCTTTTGTTTATCTTTTGGTTGCTCATTGTGCATATTGCAATTGTAGTTAAATTGTTATTTTATGTTATAATTAATAAGCTTAAATATAAAATATTAAATTATTCTTGTTTTACGTAAAATTTTATTTTAAGTTTTAAATAATAAATTTATATTGTTTTTTTATTACTTCAAGTTAATGATGTATTTTATTTACCTTATTTAATAAACTAGCCCAATTAGGACACATAAATAATAAAATAAGACTTATCAAAATTATAATCGATATATCAAATTTACATATCCCCTCTTTTATTCATATAATTCATATTATAATAGCATTTTCATGGCTTCTGGAGTTTTGTTCAGGCAAAAGGAACTACTCAGCATAAAATTCTGCACCTTTTTTTATGTTTTACTGTACTTAACTACATACCCCACTTTTTTTAGGTTTCGTTGCACGCTCCCCCTGTTTTTTTACGCCTCTTTTTTTGTCATTCTTAGTTAAAAAAGGGAATCTAAAGTAAAAATGCTCCTTATTTTTAGATCCTAAGGGCTCAAGCCCGAGGATGACAGTGCGGGTGGCACCCGGCTCTATGCCAGGGGATGACAATACGGATACAATTCAAGCACAAGGATGGCACCCCTTGTGGTGCCCCCCTATTTTTTACATCTCTGTACTTCCCCCCTTATTCTTATGAGATTAAAATATAGCTTATATTTGCACGATTGAACTGCTATATAAATTTTCAATAATAAAATAAAGCCTTTTTATTATAGTTCCATTTTAAATTTATCTACTTTAAGTCACTTATTATTTGTAATAATTATTCATATATACACTAACCATTAAGTCTATAGCTTAATAACTATCAAGCTCCGCCTTATGGTCTGGATTCCCGCCTATGCGTAATGACATTCTATGGATTATTCCCCCCCCCTAATTTTAGGGGATGTCTGGTCGGCTCACTTAGTGCTCCCCCCCCCATTTTTTTGTGATTACAAACTGCTTATTCTTGATGCCAACTTGATTTATAGTCAATGCCAGGATTTATAGTCTCAAAGCACTTTTGGATAAAATTAGTGAAATTGCTCTTAATTGATTTCTTGAGTATGTTCTGTGGTATCTTCATCGTCTTTCAATATATTATTTAAATATTTTTGCATTGATTTTAATTCCC
>JAJFBM010000024.1 GCA_020697135.1 Rickettsiaceae bacterium | reverse complement strand
TTAACATTTTCCTTTGGTAATGGTAAAATGTTAGATAAAGAAAGCATTAGCTTTAAAGTTACTCCAAATGCTGGAGAAGTTGGTGGCATTGAAAATATAACAGCTTTCTTTAATGAACCGCTTACTCAAGCAGGAGAAGTAGTAGATCATTCAACACTCGTATAATCTTTAAGATCCTAAACAAAATAAAAAGCCGTATAAAATTAATTATGCGGCTTTTTATTTAACTTTGATGAATCTTAAACTTCATCAGAGCGTATGTACATATCTCCAGTAGGAAGAACATTATCAAGCGGATCTTTCAGAATTAAGTGAGTTTCTGAATAAGGGCCATCAACTTCATTGGAAGCGTGTTCATTCAATTTAGACTCTTTCTCTTGCTCAAGTTTAAATTCTTGAGAGTGTGAAGCATTAGGAGTTAAATCTATTTGTGGCAAGAACTTCATTCCTTCTTCACTAACTTTAAATTTTGCATATTCTTCTATAAACCATTTTTTGATTGACTCTTTAACAGGGATTTCATGCTCTGGTCTTAAAGATCTTGTATCTAAGGTTACACCTTTCGATATAGATGAATATCCAGAAACATTATATATAGCTTGAATTAAGCCAGGTGTAATAATATGTTTCCCCCCTAAAGCTCCTAAAAAGCTCCATTGATATTCAGCTTTGCCTGCGTAGTGATCAGTCTTATAGCTAATATCTTCAATAAATGCTTTTAAAACATCTCTTTCTTCTGGAATTAAGAGTTGAGAATCAGTGAAAGTGTGTAAGGTGTTTTTAATATAATCTTTTAGAAGATTTTTGTAATATTCTTTTCTCTCACTTGATTTATCGTCAAATACTCCTTCTTGAGCCTTTGTTGCATATATAGATGAAATATTATCTATGAAACTACTGATTGCTTTATGATATTCGCTTACTTCTTCATTAAATGATTGAGGTTTAGAATCTTCATCCTCCTTAGACACACTTTTTCTAAGAAGCTCATTAATCTCTACAACCTTATCTTCTACAATTTTAGGTGCTTCAATGGTTGTTTTTTGTGCTTTAGTGTCAATAAAATCATTCAAACATGTTGTAAGTGTTAGAGGGTTTGTAGCTTGAGTTTCGCTTGCTTCATTATTTGATGGTATCTCTAATGGGAGAGAAGTTTCTTCTTTAACATTAGAATCTTTAGTCGGAGTGCTATAAACAACTTTTGTACTACCATCCTCATATGTCGCTACTATATTACCCTTATTATCTTGTTTGAGAGCGCTGACACGATCTTTTTCCAAAGATTGGGTTTCTGAATTACTTGAAATGGCTGTATCATTTTGGTTAACTGTCGTATTATATAGGCTGTTAATATCCTTTAATAGCGGTAGTTTAAATAATTTTTTTACACCGCCATTACTAAAGGAAGCAATTAAGTAACCTTCTTCGTCAAAGCTAACATTTCTTAAAACACCTGGTTGCACACCGTCTTGATCCAAGAATCTTTGGTCAAATGGCGCAGCAACCTGGCGCATACCATCTTGTTTCCCAAAAACAGTTGCACCTTCAGTTCCACGCGGCACACCTGCTGTTCCCCAATCAAACTCGATGCTGCTATTAAATGCATAATTTTTCCAAATTATTTCAATAGGTTTTGATAATGATTCACTAACCTCTGCAAGCGAGCCATCACCATTAAACTTAAGTATACCAGCAGCAATTTGACCATCTGATCTTTTAGTTTCTATATCAACAGTCCCATCTTCATTTTTTGCAGCATAAATTTCAGCTGCCCAGCTATTAATACCAAGCTTTGCAAATGCTACTCTAAGATTATGTTGAACTCCTAATGAATCATAAACAGTAAGTGGGCGAACAAATACGCTGTCATGAGTAATTGTTTCTTCTGCTAGATTCTCACTATAAACTTTCTCTGGAATGGATTTTGCCTCTGCATTTAAGGTAATGCCAAGTTTCACTTTTGAAGTTGCAATGGGATTGCCAGTAATTAATTTAGTATTTATAGGCTTAAGGTTATCTGTCTTAACTTGTTCAGGTAATCTTCCTTCATTATCAAGCTTCCATGCCATTAACGGTTCACCTTTAGAATCTAATAAATTACCATCTTTATCCAAACGAAATTGACCTAATAAATTATATTCATCATCCTTGCTGTTTTTATCTTCAGCATCGGTATCAGTCGTAGTAAAGCCACCATCTTGGTCTATATATCTTTGGTCAAATGGCGCAGCAACTTGGCGCATACCATCTTGCTTCCCAAACACAGTTGCACCTTCAGTTCCACGCGGCACACCTGCTGTTCCCCAATTGAATGTTACATTACTTTCTGGTGCCCCATTGCTCCAAGCTATTTTAATAGGATTAACTAAAGATGTGCTTACACTAGCAAGTGAGCCATCGCCATTAAAACACATTGTTCCAACTGCAATCTGTCCGTCTTTCCTAGAAGACACTATATCGAAACTACCATCAATATTTTTTGCAGCATAAATTTCTACTCCCCAAATGTTATGATCAAGCTTAGCAAATGATACTCTGAAATCATGAAGCATACCTAAATCGTCAAAAATTGTTAGCGGACGAGTATATACGCTATCATCGGTTAAAGTACCTTCAGCTAAATTTTGACCAGCTGTACCACCATCTGAATAATAAGAAGGGCCAAAATCAAAATTTAATTCACTTAAGCCTAATTCTTTGAATAATCTAGAGTATTCATTAACGGTGATAGCTTGCAATTCTTTGCTATTATCAAACCCAGTATAATTAGCATTAGAACCAGTACAGTACTCAAAATAATCACCGTAAGTCGTATCTTTGCCTATTGATTTTATAATATAGCTTGTTTCATTATCGAATTCGACATTGTTAACAACTATAGGAGCAGCACTCAAAATACCCTTGAATGTAAACACTTCGTTTACATCCTTACCATGGTTTGGCATGTAAACTCGTACGATATTACTTCCGCATGTTGTATAAATTGTTATCGCATCAGAAGAATCGCTTGTTCCAGCTTTTTCACTTTTGTCATGAGCTGAAATACCATGCACTTTCATAGTTCCTGTAGGTGATTCATTATAAAAATCTATTCCACCTTCAGGGCTTAAAGTTGCAACTAGACCTTCAGTTTTATTCATAATAGCTTTGAGGCTATTCATTGTAGAGAATCTATTATCTTCAGCAGGAATATCACTGAATTCTAAATCTTTAACAAAGCTTCCTTTTAAGTCTGTAAAAGTAATTGAATCAATACCTGCAACAGTCCCAATATGTAATTTGCTGTCAGATATTTTAGCTTTCAAGCCAGGCTTTGAATTTATTGCTTTAGCTAAAGTTTCAAGGGTATTAAATTCGCCTCTTGCTGCATTTGGTATGCCAGTTTTTTTATATTTAAAAGTAGCATAATCGTCACCAAAGTTAATCCTGAAACTATCACCTGCAGATGCGCTGTTGAATTTCATTGAAGGAATTGTAGCTCCTAAAATACCTGATGTTATTTGGTTTGAAGTTGCAATTCCGCCATATTTAAAATGGACCTCTCTTCCTGGAGGTATGGTTCTAATAGCCAACACATCGCCAATTTGAATGCGGCCTGCTCCATAAATATCGCTTGGAACAATAAGATCATCCCCTGTTACCCCATCATTATTTGATGCTGAACCTCTGGGTAAGCTTAATACTTCTCCATTACCTTTAAGAACTTCTGCTTCAGCATTTAAAGTGATGCCTAGTTTCACCTTTGTTGTTGCAACAGAATTACCAGCCGCATTTGTGTTTTTTGCTGGTTCGGTAGCTGTTTTTATTTGATCTGCAGTTGATACTTGCGTAACTTTTCCTTCTTCAGCTAATTCCTCCCATGAAGTTGGTGCCTCACTTGTCTCAAAATACATGGTCTCTGTTAAATTAGCAGGTGCTTGGTATATGCTTTCTTCTACTGATGGCATTACTAAGGATTGATCTAAAGAAGCTTCAGGAAAGGCTTCATGAGGAAATACTTTGTCTAAAGCTCTTCCTAAAAAATTATCAATTTTATTAGCTATATCTTTTATAAGCGTATGTTTTTCATTATTATTAACATTAGAACTTTTAGTTATCTCGGTATTCTGATTCTGTAATAATTTGTATATGTCGTGTATAGGGCTTGCTTTTTTAGTAGTGCCTACACTTTTTTCTTTAGCAAGATCTAATGCTTGTTTGCCACTTTTATCTGTAGTAGCTAATAAAATATTTTTTAATTTTGCTTGCTCAAGGATGGTTTTTACAGCATTTAAATTATTATTCTCAATAGCGAGATGCAGTAATGGTGAACCTTTACCTTTACTATTTCGCTCTGATAAAACCCCAGGGTGTTCTGTGATAAGTTTTTTAAACTCACTGTGGTTATTATCTTCAATATATAGTTTGCTTCTGTCAAAATTGCTTAACTGTGGTTGTTTTTTATGTGGCATGATTTATTATCTCCCTAATAAATAAATTGATTACTACTTTACTGTGAAAAATACTAATAAAGTTTTTGATAAAATCAAAAGCTTTTTTCACTCTATGATTGATATTTATAATTAAAAATTAGTTAAGTGAGTCTCTTAAATTTTCAAAAAATTCATAAAGAATACATAGTTGCAGCGCAAGAAGAGCACATAAATTTACCAACTTGGTTCCTTGTATGTTTCATTTTTGGCATAGTATGTTATTTCTCATTAGAGGCTGAACCTAGTTTCAACTTTCTAGTTTATTGCACATTTTGATTAAGTTAATTACTTTTGTAAATGATGGTGGAGTAGATATTAGGTTCTGCGTCAGGAAATTTAAACCTATTTAAAGTCTTTTTGGCTGCAATTCTTAGAAAATTTTTTGAGATAGGAACACTATTCTTGCAAAATTTTCTAAAATTTCGCCTAAAAATCTCTAAAAATATATTATAAAAAATTCCCTTCACAGAACTTAGTAGAGCTCATAATATTTAAAAAGGAGAGCGAGTTTAGTCTACTCTCTCCTTTACAATAAGTTTAGTAAGTTTCGCTTACTTCCTGGGTGGCTCCTATTGGATTTAAGCCCTCTGGAGATAATAAAGATATATCTGCTGCTTCAACAATTGGAGCTTCAGCATTTAAGGTAATACCAAGATGCACAAGAGTAGTTGCTATAGGGGGTACGGTAATATTAAGCTTACTAAATGCATTTTCTACATTAGAACCATTTTGTGATTCAAAGTTTGCTGGTACTAATTTGGTTAGAAGATTATTTGAGATATAAGGATTCTCTGTATTTGGAAGTATAGAACATTTAGTAGTACCACCATTACTGAAATAAGCATTGATAGTACCGTTTTTGTCGATTTCGAGGTTTCTTAAAACGCCAGGCTGTATGCCATTTTGATCTAAGAACCTTTGGTCAAATGGAGAAGCAACCTGGCGCATTCCATCTTGCTTTCCGAAAGTAGTTGCACCTTCAGTTCCGCAAGGTACACCTGCTGTTCCCCAATCAAACTCGATACTACTATTAAATGCATAATTTTTCCAAACTATTTCAATTGGATTTTTTAGAGATTGGCTTACATATGCAAGGGAGCCATCGCCATTAAAACGAAGAGTGCCAGCAGCAATTTGACCGTCAGCTCTTGTGGTTTCAATATCATAGGTACCATCTTCTTCCTTTGCAGCAAATATTTCTACCGCCCAAGTGTTATTATCAAGCTTAGCAAATCCAACTCTACAATTATGTAAAACACCTAATGAATCATAAACAGTAATTGGACGAACATATACGCTGTCATGTATTAAAGAACCTTCTGCTATGTTTTTCCCTGCGGAGCCTCCGTCAGAATTATATGAAGATACAAAATAATTTAACTCTGGTTGTTTTTTCTCTAACATAATATTTTATCTCTTTTTATTTTCATTGTAAGATATATTGGATAAGTTTTTGATAATATAGGCTTTTATACGTTACGATAGATATTAATAATTAAAATTATTTTAAATGCCTTTTAGATATTATCAATTTATTAGTAAAAGATTTATTGCTGCCATGCAAGAAGAGTACATAAACTTACCAATTTGGTTGGTTGTATGTTTCATTTTTGGCATAGTATGTTATTTCTCATTAGAGGCTGAACCTAGCCTTATAATGCTAAATTTTATATTAATAACTCTTGCATTTTTGGCTATTATCTCACGAAAGAAAATTTTACTAAAAACACTTTTCATTTCTTTAAGCATGTTTAGTTTAGGGGTAGCTGTCCCTACTTTTAAATTTTATGGATTTAACCCTAAAGGCTTGAGTGCGCGAGTTACTGCAAGAGTAGTTGGGGAAGTGGAAGCAATTAAACCAAAAGAGTTTGGTTGGCAAGTTTTACTAAGAAATGTAGATATTGAAGGAGTCATAAAGGAGGAAACCCCAAGCAGAATAAGATTTAATTTACATGATATTGGTAACAATAGACTACTACTTGGCGATATAATCTCGGTTAAATTATCTCTTATGCCCCCGCCAGGTCCCCTGATTCCGGGTGGGTATGATTTTTCAAAACAAGCTTATTTTAATGAAATAGGGGGAGTAGGGTATAATAAATCTGATCCAATAATAATTGACCATAACATTCAAAATAAAACTTTATTACATTCCTTCCAAAGCTTAAGACGCAATATTTATGATCACATTATATTAAATTTAGGAGATAAAAACGGTAATTTTGCTGCTGCAGTTATTGTTGGGGAAACATCAGGGATCGATCTTAAAACTTTGAACGCAATGCGAAGATCAGGGCTTGCTCATATATTATGTGTATCGGGTATTCATTTATCTCTTGTCGCAATGATTTTCTTTATAAGCATAAGGGTGATATTAAATTCCTCAAATTTCATTGCAAATAACTATAATATAAAAAAAATAGGGGCGCTTGGGGCGATTTGTGGTAGTTTTCTTTATCTGCTTATATCGGGGATGCAAGTAGCGGCAACGCGAGCTTTTATAATGACTACTGTTTATATGTTATCTGTATTTCTCGAAAAGCGAGCTCAAGCATTAAGGTCAGTTTTTTTTGCAGCATTTATGATCTTATTTATATGGCCAGAATATATTATCCATCCAAGTTTTATTTTATCTTTTACCGCAGTACTTTCACTAATTGCTTGCGCCGGCTTTAACTTCACCCCTTTTGAGGTGGTAGCAAGTAGTAAGGGCAAATTATCTAAACTAAAACAATATATATTGTTAAATATTAATTCAACATTGGCTGCAAGCCTTGCAACTACACCATTTGTCTTATTTTTCTTTCATGTAAATCCTAACTATTCCCTGCTTGCTAATTTACTTGCCGTGCCTGTTACTACTTTTATTTTAATGCCTGCTGCCGTACTTGCTATTATGCTAATGCCTTTAAAGCTTGATTATATTGCATGGAAGCTTATGGATTTTGCGATTAATGCTATTACATATGTTGCAAATTTTATAGAACCCTTGCCTTATGCAAGCTTGTATTTTGGCCATTTAGAAGAAGGAGTTATAATTTGTTACACATTAGCCTTTATAATATTTTGCATAGGTAAGTATAGAATAAAGATTATAGGCATTATTTTGCTAATAGTTTCAACTATATTAATATTACTTACGCCAAAGCCAGATATGATTATTGATAGTAGGACGAAAATTTATGCTGTGAATATTGATGGGGAGCTTAAAATCTCGAATGACAAACTTGGTAAACTCAAATCATCTTATTGGACATCGTGGTTTGGTCAGTCAGAAGTTAAATATCTAGCGGAACCTATAGATGAGATAAAAACAGCTTCAGGAAAATATATAAAAATATGTCAAAAAAGGAAATGTAAGTGTGATGGTGATTTACTAGTAAATTTAAGTAAGGGCGCTACTCCTGATTGTGAAAATATAATTGATAAAGATTTTTTAAAGAAATTTGGCACTGCTTTAATATATTGTGGGGCTAAAAAATGCGAAGTAAAATACTCTCTTCAGAGAGAAAGATTTAACTTTAGATAGTCTAAATGCAATGTTAAAGTTTAACCATTTTTTAAATTTTTAGATTATAGATTAAGTTTTAACGCTTGCAATATAAATAACTGTAGTATTTATGTGACGTAAAAAATGTAGATTTTGATAGTTTTTAATAATAATATAATAAAAATGTAATATTAGAACTTGAAAAATAAATATACTTAACGTAAACTGATGGTTGGTTGCAAAACTTTTTTATAAGTTGTGCAAAAATAAACTATATAAAAACTAAACAATTAATTAAGGAGTTAGTTATTATGTTAAAAAAAGCTGCAGTCGCATTATGCGCATTAGTTATGCTTGCTGGTTGTAAAGGCAGAAGCGCATATAGTTCATATGCTAATGAAGAAAGCTCAGAAAACGTAGTATATTTTGATTACGATAGTTCTGACATCAGATCAGAAGCTAAAGATAAGCTTATGAAGCATGTTGATATGCTTAAAGCAAATCCAAGCCTAAGCATCGTTGTTGAAGGTCACTGTGACGAAAGAGGAACAAGAGAATATAACATTGCTCTTGGTGAAAGAAGAGCTCACGCTGTGAAAAGATTCTTAGTTTCACACATGGGTGCTGCTAAACCTCACCACAGAATTGAAACAATTTCTTATGGTAAAGAAAGACCAGCAGTTATTGGTGAAGGTGAAGAAGTTTATAGACTTAACCGTCGTGCTGTAATTAAGCCTAAGAAATAAGTTTAAAATACTCAAGTTTTAAACTGTTGTAAAACCCTGAAAGCTATGCTTTCAGGGTTTTTTGTTGTTTAAAGCTAATCCTTTTTTTATAAAAAAGTCTTATTGATATAGTGAAGTTAGATATTTTAAAATATATTTAACGCATTTAATGATGTTATATGAAAGATAATTTACGAAATCAAATCGATAAGTCACTACACTTTTATCAATTGCGACACATAATACTGGCACAGAATCTTGCAGTAATAGAAATGGAGTTGCTTCAAAAATATATGTATAAGCCTTATAAGCTTGAAGAGTTATTAAATAATAACAGCAATAATTTTCAATCGGAAAACCTTTTAGTTTTTTTAGGTTTAAATCTGGATGATTGTGGCATCATAGAAATATTTGCTTAGAAAGTGAAGATTGATTATATATACATGCTTTCATGCGTAGAGTGTCGCGGGGATTTTACAGCTCGTTGTGCAGTAAAACAATCCAGTTTAATAAAACTACATTTAAACAATCTCGTTTCTAAATATTACTTGAGTTAAACTAATTCTTTATTTATTATACTGGCAGCGTCACAGTGTTAATTTTATACGCATAACAGAATATAAATAGCTATGAAAAACATGCATTTTTTAACATTTCTAAAAGTTACTTGCCTATCTTTATTTATCACTTTTTCAATTTCTAGTTTTGCTAGTATAGAATCAGCAGCAACAATTGAAGAAGCTTTGTCCCAGGATGGGATATTTGACGTAGAGCAGCAGCCCATTGGTCAATTCCAAAATAGTGATGATGAATTAAGGTTTTCTGGCTTCGAGACCGAGATTAGGGAGCTTGTAGGTAGAGTAGAAAGGCTTGAGCATATTATAACCCAGCTTAAGGATCATCTAACATCCATTGAAGATAATATGCAAGCCTTAAATACTGGTAAGGAGTTAAAACTTGCGCCTAAGGCTCAAGTTGATAATAAGTCTGTAACGCCTAAAAGTACTGATACAGCAGAGCTTAATGATAATGATCAAGAAAGAATAGACTATGATAAAGCATTGTCTGATTTAAAAGATAATAAATTTCAAGAAGCACAAGCAAAATTTGATTTATTTATTAAAAACCACCCTAGCAGTAAATTACTAGGTAATGCTTACTTTTGGTATGGGGAAACATTTTTTAGAAGAAATAACTTTGAAAAAGCAGCTCTTTATTATTTAAAGGGTTATAAACATAATCCAAGAAGTAGCAAAGCTTCAGATTCACTTTTAAAACTTGCATTATCCTTAGGGGAAATTAATAAACTTAAAGAGGCTTGCTCTACTTTAACAAAGCTTGAGAAGGAATTTCCAAGTAGACCTGATAGTTCTAAAAAAAGGACAAAAGATGCTAAAGCTAAATTTGGTTGTAAGGATACTAAATAAGCTTAATAGCTGTCTTAAGGTTGATATTTTAGACTATTATAATTTACTTGTTCTTTTAAAACTATAGTCTATTCTAATTAGTTTAGTAAAAAAGATTTTGGAGAAATTAAATGGATATAATTGATGAAGTCGTGAAGGATATTAAGGATGAAAAGCATTATAATGCTTTTAAAAGAATTTTGCCGGTAGTTTTAGGAGTGACCATTTTACTTGTAACAGGGATGGGCATTAAAAATTGGATTGCTAGTAAAACTCAAAAACATAATATGGAGATGGGTGATTTACTCAACAATGCTGTAGTTCTTGCTGTATCTGGACAAGAGCAAGCTGCAAAGGAGTCATTCGATTATATTTTAAAGGAAGCAAAAAATAATACGAAGGATCTTGCGGCTCTTGGTAAAGCAATACAATTATTTAATGCTGATAAAGATCAAGCTTTGAAATCTTTTGAAGAGATTGCAGATAATAAAAATTTTACAGATTTAACTAAAAGCTATGCTCAAATTTTATGGCTATCTATTGTTATAGATTTACCTACAGAGAAAATAAGTTCTGAAAAACTTGTTAATTATCTAAATAATTTTAGCGATGAGCAAAAAACATTTTTTGGTACTGCAAATTTGATTAAAGCTTTATGGTTAATGAAGAAAGAAAAAGATAAAGAAGCAGAAGAGACTCTTAATTTGATTATTAATAGCAAATATACAAATTATACTAATAAAAATAATGCTCAAGCAATACTGGCAAATATAAAAGCAAAAAAATATAGTAAATAATCTCGAGGTAAAATATGAAAAAAATATTAGCAGTAATTTGCAGCACGTTTTTCGCTTTAAGTGCTTGTAATAAAATGGGTTCGTCAAAAATTACTCAATTAATTGATTTCACACCTTCTTTAGAAGCTGATTCTTCAGCTGCAACATTAAAGGTAGCGTTAGATCAACCAAGCTCTGTAAATGAATGGCATAATCATATTAATGCCGTTAATGAGCAACCAAGACACATCAAGCTACATTCCAATATAACAAAGTTAATTAGTTCAAAGCTTGGTAGTAGTAAAATTAGCACCCCTCCTATCATAGCTGGTTCTAGTATATATGTTCTAGATAATAAAGATGTTGTTTCAAGTTTTGATATTCATAGTTTTAAAAAACAGTGGTCTGTAAATATTTCTCCATATAGTAAAAAGAAAGAATATCCTGGTGGAGGTATTGTATTTCAAAATGGTAAAATTGCTGTCGCTGGTGGAAGCAGGGATATTGTTGTTTTAGATGCAAAAGATGGTTCAGAGTTATTTAGGAAAACCTTAAGTGATTTAACTAAAACTCAACCTATTATTGATGGTAATAAGTTAATAGTTTTAACTGTAAGTAATATCTTATATGCGCTTGATATGAAAAGCGGTTCTACTTTATGGCAACATGAAGCATTACCAGAAGTTCTAGTTGGTGGAAGATATATAGCTCCTATCTTATATAAGGATAAAGTAATTGTAACCTATTCATCTGGTACTGTATATTTAATTAATGCTAAAAATGGTGAACAAGAATGGGGCTTGAACCTTGCTGCAGAATCTAATGAGCTTGCAGGTTTTGCTGCTATGAATGTAGAAGTACAGCCTGTAGTAGAAGGAAACAATCTCTATATAGCAAGTAATAGCGGAAATTTATTTAAAATATCACTTTCTAATGGTGAAATAATTTGGCGGAAAACAATACAGGATGTGAAGGCTCTTAGCAATTGTGGTAATATGTTATATATTGTAACAAATGCAAAACAAATGGCTGCTATAAATAAGGAGAATGGGTTAATTAAATGGACGTTATCACTGCGTAGTGAAAAGGATACTAAACATGCTAAAGCTGTTGCTTATTCTAATCCGTTAGTGATTGATAATATAATCTATTTCACAACTTCTGATGGTAACTTATTTAAAGTGGATCCTGTCTCAGGAAGTTTAATTGAAAGGACTTCTATTTTAAGCGGAGCCATTTCTCAAGCAGTAGCTCAAAATAAATATTTTATCTTTACAGCAACTTCAAATGTTTTAAGAAGCGCAAACTAACGCGCTTCTTTATGTTACACATTTAAGCCTCTTCCTTTTCTCATAATTTTTTACTTATTTTATGAAACATTTTGATAATTTTTTAATATTATGGATCTCCAATGTTTAAAATAAATATATTAAGAAAATTATTATGTCTTGTAATACTAATCACAAGTTTCGTTAGTGAAGCAGAAAGACCATATAATATTCTTTTAATCGTGCAAGAAAAAGGGCATATTGTTGATGATACAAATGGTTTATTAAAACATGATGGTAATCGTTCAGTTGGTCTAGTAGACTACTATCAAACTAAGCTAGGCAATAAAATTACTCAAATCAAAGTGGCTGATTGCGAAATAGAGAAAAGTCAGTTATTTGTACAAGGTCAGAAAGTTAATTTAGCACTATTTGATGGGGTCGTTAAAAGGACTTGGGATGGTAGTATTAATTCTCTTAAAGGACTTGAAATTATCAGGCTTTGTGAAAGAAACAGTCTTCTCGCAGACAATCTAGCCCAAGCAATTGAAATTACTTTACATAAAGATAGGATGCAACGGGCTTTAGATGAATGTAAGGTTCTTACCCCTGTATCTTTTATCTATAATTCAAAAAATAATATTCAAAAGTTGTCAAGTGATATAAAGTTTTTAAAACAGAAATTTAAAAACAAAAAATTAAAATCTGACTATCCAGCATTTGTTTTGAAGAAAAAAAATGGAACTCATGGTAATGGGGTGAGATTCTTTAAGCTTGAGGAGGAGAAAGAGCTAAAAGATAAGGTAAGGCATTGTATTTTAGAGGGTGAGATCGTAATATTACAGGAATATATAAGGCCAGAAATCTATAATATAGATATTAATAAAGAACACTCTGCTTCACATATGCGAATCATTATATCCATTTTTAATAATGAATATAAGGTAATTGGTGGATTATTACTAGAACGTGAGGGTAGCTGGGTTTCAAACTCTCATTCCGAAGAAGGAAGAAGTTATATTCAATCCCTAAAACAAGATATGCTAAATAAGACTATTATCGACGATTTAATAAAAGTAGCTAGTCATATTGGAATGAACCAATTTGGTGCAGATGTTATTAAAAGCGCTACTGATGGAAAGTTTTATATTCTAGAGTTGAATGATGGCATGGGTATATCAGGAGTTAATCTTGAAGCGCTACATGTTCCAGAAAAATATGTAGAATCATTTAATAGAAGGCTTCAACAATATTCAAAGAAATAATCCTCTTAATTTTATAGTAACCTCCAAGAAGGTATTTTAACATTTACTTCTATACCTGAAACTGTAATAGGTAAATTATATTCTGAGGCTTTTTGTAACTCTTCATCTCTGATTAAAGCGATCCCGTTATTCTTGAAATATGATAATATTTTACCAATCTTTTTATCACCAGCCATCAAATTATAATTACTATTACTATTTTCATCTTCTTCTTGAAGCATATTTTGAGTAGATTCAACATCTATCAAAACTTCTTCTAGATTTTTTTCTGCTTCAATTTTATAAATATTTTTTCTAACTACGCCACGGTATTTTGTCCTAGAAATTGGCTCCTGGCCAATATAACAACCTTTATCAAAATCTATAGCATTTAAATGATCAAGCCCATATTCTAATGGGAAAGATTTTTCTTGTATAAGTTCATTATAGTCTATGATCGCTAACTGATATTTTCGTTGTTTATAAGAATAAGTATAGGGAATATTTAAGAGATCAAGCTTACTGCTTTCTGCAAGTGAGCGATAACCAAGTTGGTTACTGCGTGGATCAGGCAAGCTGAGTCGGACATTTTCTATTTTTTCTTTACTCCAAATAACTTCATAATCTTCACTTACGTCAATAATCTCAACTTGGGAGCGAAGCTTATAAATTTTTAATTTACTAATAAAGCTTGCTTTATGCCCTTCATATAGTTCGAGGATAAACTCATCTTCCATTTTATAGAGAAACAATTCATACAAATATTTCCCTTGCGGGGTTAACATTAAACAATAATTAAGTTCACTTGCAAATTTATCAATATTTTTAGTTAGTAAACCTTGAAGGAATCGCGCAGCATCAGTCCCTTTAACTAAGATAAATGCTCTATTCTCTAATATTTCTTGTGTCATAAGATTAATCATTAACTACTAAACAATTTTGTTTTCTTTTGATAAGTCTTTTGCAGAGTGAATTAGCTTCATTATAGTTGTTGAATGGTCCAATATAGAGCTTATATATCAAACCTTTCTCTCCTAGATCAACTTTATTTACATGATATTTATATTTACTAATTAAATCCCGGTTGTTCTTTAAAGCCTTATTCCATTCACTAAGCGCTTGATTTTCTGTTTTACTAGCGCAAATTTGTATTTTATATTTCTCATTCTTACGGCCATTTGTAGTGCTATACATTGTTAAGCGATTATCAGATTGATCAACGGTTATTATGTTAATATCACTTACTGGAGTGTCTATAGAGAATGGCTGCTCCGTTTCATTAAATATACTTGGATGGGTTTCTTCTTTAGAAGAGGAATTATCAGATGTCTCGAATACTGATTCAGTTTCTAATTGTTTTACAGATAATACTGGCTGTTCAGGCTCTGGCATAACTTGTTCATTACGTAATGGCTTCTTTGAAGGGGTGATATATTCATATACTGATTTATCCATGTTAGGGAACTCAGCGCCACCAGGTTCTATAGGTCTAATTTTTGTTTCACCTTCTTCCGGGTGTATTAATGGAATATCACTAATATTTGTGGTCAAATTATCATCCTTAAGAAGGAAAAAAGTAGAAACTAAAGATCCTACAACAAAAAGAAAAAGTATTTTTCGAATATTAAACTTCATAAGTTTTGGTTTTTTTATAGAAAATTTTTCATATTACTTAAAGCATTATATACGCAATTTTAGCAACAGTCATAATCTAATTCATAACAAACAGGGTAAAAATTTTAAAATAATTGCTTTTTGATAAGGTTGAAATAGAATATTTCATTAATAGGATTAATGAGAAAATAATGTCAGAGCAGTTATTAAATACCATAAAAGAAGAAACAAGAAGATATGATGAGATACCTTATGAGAGCTACCCATTTGCTATTTCACATCCTTCGCATTTAAAAACGATTGGTGCTTTATTTGGTTTAAAGACACCAGATTTAAAGAAAGCAAGAGTTTTAGAGCTAGGCTGCGCGGCTGGTAATAATATTATTCCTTTTGCAGCCAATTATCCTCAAGCAAAAGTTATAGGAATAGATTTATCACCTGTGCAAATTGAGCAAGGGAGTCAACAAGTTGAAGAATTAGATTTAAAAAATATCGATTTAAAAATTGGCTCAATTCTTGATATTGATGAGAGTTGGGGCAAATTTGATTATATAATTAGCCATGGTGTGTATTCTTGGGTACCTGAGATAGTTCGTAAAAAGATTTTAGAAGTTTCAAAGGAAAATCTCTCCCCAGATGGTGTGGCTTTTATAAGTTTTAATACTTTGCCAGGGTGGAATATAGCTAGTACTGCAAGAGAATTAATGCGATATCATTCCAAAAATTTCTCGGGCATTAAAGAACAAATTGAGCAAGCAAAATCTATTCTTGTTTTTACTAGAGAAGCAACAAGTATAAATGGGGATTATTATTCACAAATATTTGATGATGAGATATCAGCTATAAGTAAATCTGGAGATTCTTACATACGTCATGAATATTTAGCTGAAAGTAATGCTGCCTTCTATTTTAGTGAATTTATGAATGATGCTGAAGCAGTGGGCTTGCAGTATTTGGGTGATGCCATTATTAATACTATGTATCCTGCAAATTGTCCTGAAAAAGCAATGAATCAGCTGCAGTCTTTAGGCGATATTGTCAGAACTGAGCAATATATGGATTTTATAATTAATAGAAAATTTAGAACCACATTGCTTTGTCATAAAAATAAAAAGCTAAACCGCAATATTACACCTAATATTCTTAAAAAATTCTACTTCTCAGCAAACTTATCAGGAGAAAATATTAGTGAAAGTAATGTTCAGGGAAGTAAAGAGATGACTTTTTTCATTACAGGCAATGAATCTACAACAGTAAGTACAAATTCTGAAGTAATGAAAATTGCATTATATACAATGTATAGTACAAATAGCGATTATACTACAAATGAGTTAGTAAATATAGTTGCAGAGAAGCTTAAAATAAAAAATACTTCAAAAATAGAAGAAGAGTTATTGACTAATTTCGCTGCTCTCGTTTTAAAAGGATATGCTAAGTTTTCTGTTGAACCACCTTTATATATCACTAATATTTCGGATAAGCCTAAGGTTAGTGATGTTGCTCTATACCACGCTAAATTAGAAAACAGATTCTGGAGCATTAATCAAAAACATTTTAAAGTTGCCTTGAATGTTGTAGATAAATTAATTATGCAATGTTTAGATGGCAAGCATGATATTAAGTCTATCGAAAATTTCATATTCGATAATTATAAACAAGGCGTAATTAATATTAATATCAAAGACCAACAAAAGCCTACAGAAAAACAAATAAGAGATTTGATTAATAAGCAAATTCATTTTTCGCTACTTAAATTTTCTAGAATGCAATTATTAGTAGCATAACTATGATATAAGCCTTATGGGCTTATGTCATACGAAAATTTAAGTTAGCTTCCAGAAATAATAAGGTCGGCAATTTTCTGTGTAAAACCTTCAAGCTTTCCCATGATAAAAGGGCCGATGAAAAGCAGGCTTATATAAACGACAAGCATTTTAGGAACAAAAGTCAAAGTATTTTCTTGGATCTGTGTTAATGCTTGTAAGAGAGAAATTATTAGCCCTACGAATAAGGATATAAGAAGAATTGGTGTAGAAACCATCATAAGGACAAAAACTGCTTCACGGCTAATTTGTGCAAAATCGGCTGGTTCCATTTATATTATGTTATTAATTATTTGCTTATAGTAGTGCAAACTTATTAATTTAGCAAATAAACGGCTCCTTAAATATAATATATAATAGAGTGAAGTGATTATTTTGTTGCTCAATATGTTGAAAATTCTACCTGCAATTTACCCTAATATACTCAACAATCTCTTCAATTTTGGAATCCATATTAAAATGAGTCATATAGTTCCCATCCTTATCAAAAATATAGATAAAAGTAGAGTGGTCTATTAAATAATCATTACTATTAAAATCGCCACGAACTGAATGATATACTTTATATTTATTAGCAACGTTATTAATCTGCTCCTGCGTGCCGGTGAGAGCTATAAATTTAGGGTGGAAGTTTTTGAAGTAACTCTCAAGCATAGGTGCGGTATCCCTTTTAGGGTCTATAGTAATAAAGACTGAGTTAATATCTATTTTATATTGATCTAACGTATTTAAAACTTGATTGATTTTTTGTAATGATACAACGCAAACATCAGGGCAATATGTAAAACCAAAGTAAATGATTGAAGCTTTTCCCTCAAGCTGCTTGCTATTAAATGAACCCCCATGACTATCGGTTAAAGTGAAGCTCCCACCAATTTGCGGATTATCTTTCTCAATTATTGGACTACTATGTTCGGCAGTTACATTAGGTGTGATTGTTGTCCTAAGTACGCCATAAAATATGACAAATGTAATAGTTATTATAACTATTGCGATTACTTTTAAATTACTTTCTTTCATACTAATATAATCCTTTTTTATTCATTAAGCATTTTGCTCACTTCTAGTGCAGCATAGGTGAGTATAGATTTAGCGCCAGCGCGTTTCATACAAATTAAAGATTCAATAATTGCTTGCTGCCAATTAAAGCAATTATTCTGTGCGGCATATTTTAACATTGCATATTCACCACTTACTTGATAAGCAAAAATAGGTACATCAAATCTTGCACTTGCAGCCTGAACTATATCAAGATAAAGCATACCTGGTTTAATCATCACCATATCTGCCCCTTCAGCTATATCGAGCTCAATTTCTCTTAAAGCTTCCTTGATATTTCTATAATCCATCTGATAAGTTTTTTTATCAGACTTTAAGAAAGATTTTGAACCAACTGCTTCTCTAAAAGGCCCATAAAGGTTAGAGGCATATTTTGCTGAATAAGAAAGTATACCTAGATTATAATAATTATCCTTATCGAGATATTCACGTATTGCCTTAATCCTGCCATCCATCATATCCGAAGGGGCGATTATATCAGCGCCAGCTTTGGCAAGGGTGAGGGCTTGATTACAAAGCGCATATAAAGTTTTATCATTATCGACATCACTATCATGCCAAATGCCATCATGACCACTAAGAGTATAAGGATCAAGAGCAACGTCACATATAATTCCTATTGAAAGATCGAGATCCTTTATTGCTCTAATAGCTCTACATATTAAATTATCAAGATTATAAGCCTCCGTTGCCTTATCATCTTTTAAAGCTTGATCTACAACTGGAAATAAAGCAACTGCTTTGATACCATACTCATGGGCAAGCTTTACTTCTTCTTTTAGTTTATCTATTGAGAACCTACAAACCCCTGGTAGGGTAGAAATTTCTTGCTTTAAATTTTGCCCCTCAATTACGAATAAAGGATATACTAAATCAGTAACGTTTAAACTTGCTTCAGCTATTAAATCTCTAAGCCATGGAAAGCGTCTATTGCGACGTAATCTAAGATGTGGGAACATATAAATAAATTCAACTATTAAGCTTCAATTTAATTAATTCTATCATTCTAAAATTTAAAAATAAAGTATAATATTTGTAATATTTACTCAACGTCGCAGTAAGTTGCCTTAAGCTTTGGTATATGTCTATAAAAAAGGCCTTTACATATTGGCTTTGTTGGCCCCCCCATATTTTTTTGGTGATTAAAACTTCTTATTCTTGGCACCATGTTTTTACAACTTTTAATCACTTTAATAAACTAGCTAAGTGAGTCCACAATATAATCATGCCGGCCAGGCAATACTCATACCAATACCCATTTTTAAATGATCCAATTTAATTTTACATATCTTGTCTTTACGCATCTATTCATATATATTTA
>JAJFBM010000050.1 GCA_020697135.1 Rickettsiaceae bacterium | reverse complement strand
CTTTTATCTTAATTTTAACAGTATTTGACTTATTGATTTTTGTTTTTTTTACAGCATAAGTAATAGGAATACATCCCTTTATTTGTTCATCAACATTATTTTCATTATCATATTTCAATTCATCATTTATATTTATATATTTTTTATCTATTAATAAGTCTAGAAGACTTGTATATAGAGTGTTTGAAGAAAGTAATTGCTTAAATAAAAGTTGAGCGGCTCCCTTAATGATATTGTCAATATCGGCTCCAACTTCAGCAAATCTGTTCAATAAAGCTAAATTATATAACCCATTATCAAAAAGGAATTTAAAAGATTCTGTAGAATAAGATTTTACGAAATGTTCTGCAAAATGTTTATTGTTAAGTATATTAATTATATAATCCTTTTTTTCTTGGTTCAAAGATTTGTATATTCTTTGCAACTCTAAAATATTCCTATTTTCGTAAGCCTCAAAAAATTCTTTAGGTAGTATTTTATCCATATAAAACTTACTATCGGACAATACTTCCTGCAAAAAAGGTTGTTTAATGTTAATAAAATTATAAAATATTGATTCTATATTTGCGCCTTTATTGATAAGAAGCTTTGTGATATTTCTATCATTTGTGATAATCGCTAATACTATTGGAGCATGTTCTGGTTTAGTATAAAAATTAACGTCTGCACCTTTCTCAATTAAGGCTTCTATAACGTCAATCTCTTTATCTGATATAGCTTCAGCTAATGCTTTATTAAGATCTTTTGTATCTAAACAAGTATCTTCTAGTTTTAAATTTTTAGAAAGTTCTTGGCTATATACGATAATATCATCTCTACCCAATAATTTAGCCTTTTTTAAAGGCGTAAGCACTTTTCCATTATATTTATTTGGATTTTCAGGAAGGCTCATAAATAATTCTAATTCATGATTTCTTTGGTGCATTGCTAGTATTGCAGCGTAATGTTGCAGCATTAAAGGATTTGTGGTAAATGGTGTTTGCTGACTATCATTCTGCCTTTGAGCAGAATTTGTAATAGCTGAATTTCCACTATTATTATTTATACCAACATTGTTTGAATTATTATTATTATTGAGCTCGCTATTATCGCTAATTTCTTTCCTTTTCATAAATACTATAAATATATTTTAATAAATAAAAAATAATAGATATATATAAAAAGTCAAGATTTATTAAAAATGTATAAATTTTAGATGATTAATATCTGTTTAAAACTAAGCTTATATGCATGTATGAAATAATAATTAATCCTCAGGAACAAGAATTTCACGTTTCCCGGCATGGTTTGCGCTTGAGACAACACCCTCTTTTTCCATGCGCTCAACTAAATTTGCAGCTCTGTTATAACCTATGCGTAAAACTCTTTGAATATAACTTGTAGAAATTTTACGGTCACGTTTTACTATTAATACTGCTTGGCGATAAAGGTCAGCTTCATTACCTTCCTCCCCCGTATAATCTGGTAAAGCATCCCCATCATCATCGCTTGATTCGGTTACTGCCATAACATAACTAGGCGCACCTTGAGATTTGAGGTAAGAAGAAATACGTTCAACTTCCTCATCAGTAACGAATGGGCAATGTACCCTTGTAATTGATGATGCACTGCCCATATAAAGCATATCACCCATGCCAAGTAACTGCTCAGCCCCCTGCTCGCCTAAAATTGTGCGGCTATCAATTTTAGAAGTCACTTTAAAGCTAATTCTGCTTGGGAAGTTTGCTTTAATAACACCAGTAATAACGTCAACTGAAGGTCGTTGCGTTGCCATAATTAAGTGGATACCGGCAGCACGGGCCATTTGTGCTAAGCGCTGAATTGATGACTCAATATCTTTACCTGCAACAAGCATAAGATCTGCCATTTCATCGACAATTATCACAATAAATGGCAATTTCTCAAGTGGTATAGGCACTGCTTCGTAAATAGGCCTGCCTGTTTCAGAATCAAAACCTGTCTGTATTGTTCGCTCTAATTTTTGGTTAGATTTAATAGCATCCATTATTTTCGCATTATAACCATCTATATTACGCACTCCGAGATTAGACATTAATCTATATCTATTCTCCATTTCTTTAACTGCCCATTTGAGTGCTACTACCGCTTTACCAGGTTCAGTTACTACTGGGGTTAATAAATGAGGGATACCGTCATAAACAGAAAGTTCAAGCATTTTAGGATCAATCATTATGAACTTACAATTATCCGGACTATGCCTATATAACAAAGATAAAATCATAACATTTATAGCAACAGACTTACCCGAACCAGTAGTTCCTGCAACAAGTAAATGAGGCATGCGGGCAAGATCTGCAATATAAGGTTTGCCACCTAAATCTTTACCAAGAATTATAGGAAGCTTATGTTCACCTTGATTATATTCGCGAGTCTCAATAAGCTCTTTCAAATAGAATAAAGCACGATGCTTATTTGGCAGCTCTATACCAAGTACATTCCGTCCAGGAATTACAGCAATTCTTGTTGAAACAGCTGAAAGAGTACGGGCTATATCATCGGAAAGCCCAATTACACGAGAAGATTTAGTGCCAGCTGATGGCTCAAACTCATATAAAGTTACAACAGGCCCCTGGTTGATTTCAAGAATATTACCTTTAATGCCAAAATCATTTAATACCGCAAGCAGTTCTGCAGCGTTTTTCTTTAGCTGATCGGGGGTTTCTTGCTTATTTACTGTATTTGGTGTTTTATTAAATAAATCTATTGGTGGAAGCTCGAAACCATGTATATAAGGTTTAAAGGCTTTAACTGGTGCAGCTTGTGTTGGAATTGGTTTATTTGCCGCCTGCACTGCTGCTTGCACATAAGGGTCTAGCCTCGTGTCTAATGCTGTATCTAGCTCAAGCTGGTAAGCTTCTGCAATTTTAGGTGTCGACTTTTCTATAGGCTTTATATTAACTTGTGGCTCTTGACGTATAGGATTTTTGGATAATCGTGCAGATGCTTGCTCCACAACAGAAGACACCCCCCCGATTATTGCCTTTACTAAATGATTGATAGCATTTATTAATTTTCTACCCAAATTAGCTAAGATACCTAATAAATTATAGTATTCAGAAAAATTATAACCTAAAGATAGCGCAAGAGTTACAATACTTGTAATGCCGCAGAGAATTCCTGCATAAGGAATGCCATTTTTTTCAGCAACTTCTATAAGGAAAGACCCTAAGATCCCACCATTAATAGTTAAATTTAAGTAATCAGCAAAAGCAGTGGCAGTAGCCGACATAGTTAGTAAAGAGATGATCGCAACAACTAATCTTAAAAACCACCAGTTAAGTCTTTTCTTTTTGAGGATTATTATTGCCCAATTAGCTGGAATAATTGCTATCAAAGCAGCACTAACAACACCAAATGAAACAAATAATAAATCAGAAATTATAGCACCAATTGGTCCAGCCATATTTCGAGGCGCCTGGTCGGTTGCAAGATTGAAAGATGGGTCTCCTGGATTATGGGAGAGTAAAGAAACTGATATCATAGTGGCAAATAGCAATAAATATAGAGCCACCATAAAATTATTGAACATTAATTTCTTTAATAACGATATCAACTCTTGACTCCTTTTCTCAAAAAAAACAATAGCTTACACTAATCTCTTAATAATCTCTTCTCTACCTAGTAGCGGTAAAATCTTGCCAAGTTCAGGCCCATGCTCTAGCCCTGTTAAAGCAAGACGCAGCGGCATAAAAAGTTCTTTACCTTTCTTACCTGTTGCTTCAGAAAGCTTCCTAGTCCATTCTGACCAGGTCGTATCACTAATTGGCCCTTCAGGCAGTAATTGAGATGCTTGAGTTAGGAACTCATTATCTTGACGTATTAAGCTGGAAGGGTTCTTGAAAATATTCCACCAAATAAGCGCTTCTTTTAATGTATTTATATTAGCTTTTACCATATCCCAAAATTGCTCATCAATATTTGTGCAGCCAAGTTGAATAAGCCTATCTTTAACTTCAGTAAAATTATAATGGCTTATAATTTTTTGATTGATTCTCTCTAACTCTTCAAAAGAATAATTTGTTGGGCTTAGTGAAAAGCTTTTAATATCAAAATTATCAATTACTTCGGAAATAGAATTAAATGCAGTGATCGGCTTTGAGGTGCCAAGTGTTGAAAGGAAACTAATTAAAGCAAGAGGCTCAATACCATCTTCTTTTAAGCTTCTAATATCAAACCCACCTACTCTTTTCGATATTTTATTATCTTTGCTTTGAATTAAGGCTAAATGCCCACATTGTGGGGGATTGCTACCTAAAGCTTTAAAAAGTTGTATTTGTATTGCAGTATTTGAAACATGATCTTCCCCTCTTATTATATGGGTTATATCAAAATCTATATCATCTATTGTAGAAGATATCATGTAAGTCATGCTACCATCCTCGCGGATAAGAATAGGATCACTTAAATGTGCTGGGTCAAATTTCAGCTCACCTTTGACCATATCCTGCCAAATTATAGGTTCATCATTAAGTAAGAATCTATAATGAGGTTTTCTTCCATGATCTCTATATTTTTGCTTTTGCTCAGTTGTAAGCTTTAACGCAGCTCTATCATATATTGGTGGGCGTCCGCTGCTTGTTTGTATCTTACGCTTAGTTTCAAGCTCTTCTGGCGTTTCAAAACATTCGTATAAACGACCTTGGTTGATCAATTGATCTTTAATAATATTATATCTTTCAAGCCTTTCAGATTGAGTAGCAAAAATCTCCCATTCTAGACCCAACCATTTTAAATCCTCAATTATAGCTTGCTTAAATTCATCCTTGCTGCGCTCAAGGTCAGTATCATCCATACGTAGCATGAATTTTCCATTCATTTTCTTTGCAAACAACCAATTAACAATAGCAGTTCTAATATTACCAACATGCAACATACCCGTTGGAGATGGCGCGAATCTTGTCAAAACACTCATGTGACTATCATAATTATTTAAATTTAAGTGAATTCTATTAGAAAATTCAAGTTTAGCAAGTAGAATTAGCGTTAGTTAAATAAGTTTAAACAATCTCCCCCTTCCCCTTACAAAGATTGTCGGACTCGTTATAAATACTATAACCCTTTCTTGCTTAAGAAATATATAAGAGCAAGTGCTGCAATAGC
>JAJFBM010000023.1 GCA_020697135.1 Rickettsiaceae bacterium | reverse complement strand
TCAATATACTATCAAGCTCCGCTTGATTCTCAGGACTTGCCGCGCTCCAGCTTACGCTTTCGCTTAGCTCATGACAGTGCGGTGGGTGCACCACCCCCCTGTTTTTTGTTTAGCTGTAAAATTTTTGTTGGTATACCGAATGGTTATAATAGCGAAAAAAATGCTCGCACTAAGGGGAAAGAGAAAAATTTACATAGCATAATAAATAAAACAGTGGTTATTCTTTACTTATTTGTCAGAACAGTATATATATGTTAACTATCTATGATTTTAGATTTCTATATTTTTAAATAATTAAGAGGAAAATATGACAAATTATAACAATATTATTGAATATTTTGAGGCTACTGGCCAGTTTAAGAAAGCTAGTGATTTAACAGAATGGAACTCACTTAACATTGACTACAGCTTATTAAGAAGTTTTTCCACAGAGCAATTAATAACTCTTTGTAAGAATACTCCTGGAGTTAGTAAGATATATTTAACTTTAGCTACTCCATCGGAGGAGGAAGTTACAAAATTTTCTAATCTTCTCAAAGACTTAAAGAACATAAAGTCTTTCACGTTTTGTTTAACTGGTAATGCAGGAACAGATATTACTAGTATATTTGAAGCATTGAATAATTGGAATGATTTAAGAGGTCTCCGCTTAGATGTTTCAAATTTAACTAATGAATCAGCAAATAGTTTAAAAGATCTGATAAAAAATTCAAAAACTATTGAAGATTTATCGTTTTATAGATCAGTAAATTATTATACTATGGAGAAAATTGCAGAGGCTTTAGAACAAAATATCTCCCTTGATACTATATTCTGCCTCAATTTAAATCCATCCCCATTGTTTCAAAAGGCATTTACAAAAGCCTTATCAAAAAACCCTTATATTACTGCAGTTATTACAGATTTTGCTCAAGAATCGATTAAAGAAATTATTGATAGAAACAAAGCTTATATAGAAAATATAGATCAATCTATTGTAAAGGCTGCTAAGTATTTTACAGGAAATGAAGAGTTTTATCCTAATGCAAAAGATATAATTCTTTTATTAGAAAAAGAAAAGAATTATATAACTAATAAATTACTTCACAATTCTGAGTGGAATAAAATTATATTTGAGAAGATGAGTGAAGAAGATCAAGAAAATTCAGGTCTAAAAGCTTTCATCGAAAATTTACCTCAAAACGTAGAAACATTCTTTAATAAGCTTGATAACTATAAAGCAGATAATTTTTTATGGTTAAAATGCGTATCAAAATCGGCTCATGCGACAGGAGAAGGGGTAGAAAATATAGATAATGTTCTTGAAAAATATAGAGATGATAATAGTAATAAAGAAGAGCTTAAAGAATTCCACCTATTCCCATATTTGACACTTGAGTTACAAGCTAAAATATTTAAACTTTGTAATTTAAGCCCAGAGTTAAATATTGCAGGCCAACAAAGTGATATTGCATCTGAACAAGAGTAATATGATCAATAAGTTAAGTAAACGCTAAAAAAAGGATAGGATAATATCATCCTATCCTAAAAAGTTATTTAAATCTCTTATCTAAATATTTTATAACTAATAAGGCTGGAAGAGAAATTATTGATGTAAATATAAAGAAAATATCCCACCCCATAGCTTTCACTAAATATCCTGAACTAGCTGTTAGAGTATTATTTGCAAGGGAAGCAAAAGAGCTAAGTAGCGCATAATGAGTTGCCGTATATTTCCTATTACAAAGTACACTCATATACCCCATAAGTGCTACCGTACCCATTCCACCTGTAACATTTTCTACAGTTAAAGTCACCATTAAAGCAGAAGTATCAGCACCCATATGATTCTGCCAGACAAAAATAAGATTAGACAGCATTTGACATGTTCCACAAATCATTAAAGATCTCATATTGCCAACTTTAGCTGATATTATCCCGCCAATATAAACTCCTACGAGTGTTGCAATCACCCCATAAACCTTTGACACAGCTGCAATTTCAGTTTTAGTGAAGCCAGTTTCCATATAGAAAGGCATAGCCATTGATGATAGCATAGCCTCACCAAGCTTATATAGAGTCACCGCTGCAAGAATTGTTATAGCATAATCTCTTTTGAAATATTCAGAAAATGGTTCAATAACAGTCTTATTAAATGTATCAAAATTAAGTCCCTTAAATGAAGCAAGTTCTGCTTTTGGCTCACGAGATAATAATATTATAATTCCACCTATTAATAACAAACCAGCAGCATATATAAACGCAGCGTCCCAAGAGAATTTATCAGCAATTAATAGTGATCCGGCGCTAATTGCAATCATACCAAGCCTATAACCAAGAATGGTAGTTGACACACCCATTGCTTGCATATTCTCTTCTAATGATTCAATCCTAAAAGCATCAAACGCACTATCATATGTAGCTGCACAAAAACCAAACAAGCATGCAAAAATAATAGTGAGAGAAATATTATTTAATGGATCAGTAGATTTAATAGCAAGGAGAGAAAGAATAACTCCAATATTAGCAAGGATCATCCAACTACGTCTTCTGCCAAGCATCCTAAATAATACTGGAATTTTAAAATGGTCGACAAAAGGTGCCCATGTATATTTAAAAGAATAAGGTGATTTTGTAACTGAAAATAACCCTATAGCCGTAATAGCCACCCCTGAATCTGTTAACCAAGCACTAAGCATAGTTACAAAAAAAGCCATCGGCATTCCACTAACCATACTTAATATTAAAATTATAAATAGTCTAGAATCGGTAAAAATATTTTTAAGTAAGTTTTTTTGATTAGCCATATTTGTCCTCAGAATTATCTATAGTTAAATTATACATACGATAATGTTCAGTCAATAAAAATACTATGTTAAAATTTTTATAAAATATATTATTTTTTTGCCTGATAAAATTGCTTCACTTCATTAAGTTCATATTTTTTTATTATATTATTTATGTTCCCTTCTGCTGTAAGTGAAAAATTAATAGGTTCCGCCTTAGTCGTGGAATTATCTCGAGAAGGAAAAAAAGAAAATTTTGTATTAGCTTTTAATGTGTTTAAAGTGCCATCAAAAACTGCAGAGAGCGCTCCTGAGGCATAATTTGTAGAAAATGTGACATCTGACAGCGCTATAGCTTTTGATGTTGCAATATACTTACCCTGCATAGAATCAACATTAGTTTCCCCTGCATTTAAAAGCTTAAGCGCATCTTCTTCTATTTTTTCAACATTATAAGAAGGAAGCGTTATTTCTAGCACAAATTTATCTAAGGCGAAATTTTGAAGATCTATCTCCTTTGCTATAAAAGTTCCTTTAGAAGAAATTTCATCAGATTTATCTCCAATTATAGTTGACCCTGAGATACTCCCCACCCCATTTTTTATAAGTGAACTAGGTAGGCCTAGTTTATTTAGATGAAAATTATTTAAAGCATAGGCAAGATTTATTTGAAATGGTTCAAATACTACATTTGCAGTAGCTGATAAAATTCCTTCAAATAATTTGCCACTAAAGCCTGCATTAATCAATTTATTCTGAGTAAATATCTTGAAGCTTAAATTCTCTATTTTTCTATCACCTAGGTTTAATGCTGAGTTTGCACCCGTGATATTTAGTAAAAGCTTGTCTGGGTCATAGGAATTTAACAAGAAATTTTGAAGAGTTTTTATCACCTCCTCTGCTTTGCCAACTTGGATATTACCCTCTTTCACATTAAGAGTTAACTCAGGAATTATACTATTACACGAAAGCTGCCCTTCTAAGGCTAGAGAATCTACTCCTTTAATGAATTTAAAATTATTTATTTTAAGGCTATTCGGTAATGTAGCGAGGCTTAAAGTAATAGTCTCAAAAATTTGATCGTCTATTTTGCTATTTAAGAAAAGAATGTTTAAGTGACTATAATAGTTATTCGTACGAAGAATATTAAGAGTTTGCTGGAAAGTAGGCTTCTTTATTTCCCATAAAAATGACTTTAAATTTCCTATAATATCATTAAAATATGGATAGGTTGAGTCCGAAAAATTAAAATTGTTCACAACTAAATTTGATTGAATTCTTGGATTAAAACCAATGAATTTTATAGCCATATTGCCGCTAACTGAAAAATCTTTTATCTTTGCTTGAATATTTGATAAAGAAAATTCTTTTTCTGTAGCCACGAATTTAGCAGCAAAATTTAATTTATTATCACTTTGAGCTATTTTAGAATCACCTTTATTTTTAGCGACTTTTTCTAATACAACATTGTCTAAGTTAATATTGCCTTCAAAACTTGGCCTGAATGAATCTTGAGTAGCTTTCCCTGAAAGAAATATTACTCCTTGAGGCCCAAACTTTGCTTGAATATTTCTAAGCTCCATTACATTATTTTTAACTTCACCTTCTGCTTTGATATTTTCTAATTTATATTCAGCAGAAAATATTAAATTATCTATTGTAATATTAAATGACGCATCTCCTTTTTGCCTAAAAAATATATTACTCTTTGGCATAAAATCTATTAAGTTTAGAGCTTCTTGTTTAAATATTTCTCCGTAGTTAAATGTGCCAAATTTTAATTGAATATTCTTCAAGCCAAAAGTTTCTTGATTGAATGTTATTTGGCCCTCAATTTTATCTAATATATTTGAGGAAACTTCAAAATTTTTTAGAATAAAATTATTATCATTTTCTACAATATTTGCACTTATTTTTAACTTTGTAGCATCATTAAAATTATTATCTTTAGAATCAACATTTGAGAGGTAATTATTATAAAAGTTTTTGAAGTTAGTGATCTCAAAAATTAATTTCCTATTTGTATTATTGTTTTTATTTAATACTAAACTAAATGAATCATTACTTAATTTTATTGAGTTATCACTTTCATTATTTTCAAGTAAAAAACTATAATTTTTATTCGAACTCGTTACAGCTGTAAAACCTATAGTGTTTTTATTTTTCGTGATTACTAAGTGATTTACTTGAACAATCTCTTCACCAAATAACCCATCTATCTCCATATCTTTTAGGAGTATTTCTTGTGAAGGTATTTTCAGATTTAAAATATTAGCTACAAATTGTTTATTATTTTTCAAGTCTTGATCATTTGCTTTTAAATTTACAGAGCCATCATAAAGCTCTATACGATTAATAGTAGGCTTTAAAGAAAGAAGCGAAGAAAGAGAAATAAATATTTTTCCTTGATTAGCTTGCAAATAAGGTTTTACATTAATATTCTCAACTTGAATATAAGGATAAGGAAAGACACTAATATTAGAGATTTTAATGTCTAAATTTACATTCTCATAATGACTTGATAAATATTCTTTTATATCCATTTGCTTCAAGAGAATATAAGTTCCTATAATACCGCCACCTATAGCAAATAAAATTAACAGCAGAATAAATAAGACTTTTCTCATATTGTATAAATATTATTGAAGTGATAGTATGTTAGATTTATTAGTGATATTTATCAATTAGAAATTATGCAAAAGCAAGAGAAACTCATTTGTGTAGGCCAAATAACCTCAGCTCATGGTATTCTTGGGCAATTAAAACTACGTTCCTTTACTGATCCCAACACTAAGATGTTCAGTTATAAGAAACATTACGATGAAAATGGAAATTTAATTTTTATCAAGAAATTAAAACATGACAAAAATATATTTATATGCGAAATTAAGGATATAAATACAAGAGATCTTGCGGAATCTTTGAAGGGTAAGAAAATATTTGTTACAAGAAATGAATTCATTGATTTAAAGGAAGATGAGTTTTATATTTCTGACCTTGAAGGATCAAAATTATATGATTTTGAAACCGACGAATTAATAGGAACTGTGTTTTCAGTTTTAAATTTCGGCGCAGGGGATATTATAGAAGTTGAGCTCAGTAATAAAGAAAAAATTTTAGTACCATTTAATAAAGATTTCTTTCCAAAAATGGATTTAGTAAATGAAAGAATTTACATCAATATTCCAAACTATGTATGAGCTAAAAATGAATTTTGATTCCTTATACTTAATTTCAATAACCGCAGCGATATTATCATTAGCTTTATTCTGGCTACTTGGTAGGGTCTATGCCTTCAAACAGACAATTAAATCCTTAGAAGAACAAATAAATAATAAACTTATTGAAATTGGGACTTTATCGGATGAAAAAATTGAATTGGTTAAACAAGCAGAAGGCTATAAAAGTAAGGTAAATTATTTAGAACAACTTACAAAGGATTACGAAAAATTAAAAGTTGAATCTATGCAACTTGCAAAATCAGCTCTTTTTGATTTAGGAAAAGATTTATCAAAACAGCTCGTTGAACTACATAAACAGGAAAACGAACAATCAAAGAGAGATACTCAAGAGAATATTTCTAAAACAACTGAAAAACTTAATCAAGAATTTGAAAAAATTGTTCAATCTGTAGCAATACTGAGCCATGAAGTAAATCAGTCTAAAACAGCTGTGGATGTAGTAAAGCAAGCCTTGCTTAACCCATCGGGCGCCGGTGCTCTTGCCGAAATCACACTTGAAAACATACTTAAAAATTCTGGCCTTAGAGAAAACGCTGATTTTATAATGCAGTATCATATAAATCTTAAAGAAGGTAAATTCAGGCCTGATGCCGTAGTGTTCCTCCCTGGAGATAATATAATGATCATAGATGCTAAAGCATCTAAATTCCTGCTTGAAATTGCCGCTGCAGAAGAAAAAGATAAATCTTTATATGCTGAGAGTTTCGTCAAAACTATGAATAATCATCTAAAGCAACTAAGCTTAAAAGATTATCGTGAAAGTTTACAACAACATTTTTCTGCTAATGCTTTAAAAGTTAATCATATTGTTACATTGATGTTTCTACCGTCTGAGCATGCAGTGGAGCAAATCACAAATCTTGATAAAAATTTTATTGAGAAAGCATGGGATTTAAATGTTTTCCCTGTAGGGCCATCAGGCCTAATAAATATGTTATCTTTTGCTAAATTTCAAATTTCCGATCAAATGCGTGAAGAAAATTATAAACTTATTTTAGAAGAAGTTAAAAAGATTTTGTCTTCGATTGGCACACTTGCAGAATATTCTAAAAAATTTGGTAGTAATTTACAAAATATGGTTTCATCTTACGATAAATTTGCTGCATCATTTAATAGAAACTTTTTATCTAAGGCAAAACACCTGCAAAAGCTTGGAATTGAACCTTCTGGTAACAAAAATGTTGCTGCTGCGCTTGAAAGGTTTCAACTTGTCAGCTCTGCAATTGAAATGCTGGAGCTTGAAGCAGAAGAGATAAGTGTGGAACAATCCCAAGATCAGAAGCTTGAAATTGAAGATAAAATTCAGGCATGAGCCTGACTTATTGCCTCAGTTTTGTGGAGTTATCTTGCGAATATACTTCATTTATACTATTTTCACACTTAAAATAAGACATATTGAGTTTAGGACAAGGCTGCGTAAGATTATATTAATATGTGCGCAAAGCCGAGAGCCGCTAAATCGATATGTATCATTATACAGAGGGAATGATATAGCCACTAATCAGTTCTCTTAAGGCCCATATACTCATACATTAATGGGTTATCTTCCCAATTAGCTCGTACTTTAACAAACAAGTAAAGATGGGCTTTAATGTCTAAGGCTGATTCAATCTCTTTACGTGAATTCTCACTTATTTTCTTAATCATTTTACCTTTGTGACCTAGAACAATCATTTTATGACTATCTCTTGCTACGTATATTACTTGATGTATAATACATTCATTATTTTGCAGATCTTGCCATTTTTCAGTCTCCACTGTTAAGTTATAGGGTAGCTCTTGGCTAAGATTTAAAAATAATTGTTCCCTAGTTATTTCTGAGGAGAGAAACCTCATAGGAGCATTTGTTACCTCATCTTCAGCATAAAGCCACTCGCTTTCAGGACAATTAGCAATTAAATAATCAGTCAGTTCGTTACAATTAGTCCCTTTTAATGCCGAAATCTCAAAAATTATTCTTGGTTCAGTTACTGACTTTACTTCTGTTTTTACTGCAGATATTTGCTCGTCGCTCGCAAGATCAGTTTTATTAAGTAAGATAATCGGCTGAATTTTTTGCTCATTTAAGTAGCTAAATATCCTTTTTATATCATCATCTATATATTTTGTACTATCTACAATAACTGCAGCAAAATCTGAGCCAATAATGCTCGACCATGCAGCTCTTACCATTGCTTTTTCAAGCTTTTTCTTTGGCAAAAATATACCTGGTGTATCAATGAAGACAAGCTGTGTATCATTAATGGTAGTAATACCTGTAATAGAGGAACGAGTAGTTTGCACTTTTGGTGTAACTATAGATATTTTTTGACCTATTATAGTATTTAGTAATGTGGATTTTCCAGCATTCGGTTTTCCAATAATACAAATTTGACCAAATTTTTTACTCATTTAAGACTCATCCCTCTTACTATTTGATAATAATTTTAATAAATTTCTAGCCGCTTCTTTCTCAGCAGCTTTTTTAGCTTTTCCGCTGCCAGTAGCAATAAAGCCTCCTACTTGAATACGTACTTTAAAAATTGGGGAATGAGGGCTACCTGACTGTTCTATTACTTCATAATCAGGGATAGGCATATGCCTTGCCTGGACCCACTCTTGCACCGCACTTTTTGGATCTGGATATAATTCAATTGGGGACTTTAAAACTTTTTGCCAAAGGTTGTTTATAACAGCTTTAGCTTGCTCAAAATTACTATCAAGATAAACAGCCCCTAATATGGCTTCCATCGCATTTTCAAGGTTATTTTCATTTAAGCGTCCACCACCCTTTTCTTCACCTTCAGTCATTATAATATATTTGGCAAGGTTGATAGATTTAGCAAGATCACTTATCTGTTCTTTACATACTAAGCTTGATCTAAGCTTTGCAAGCATCCCTTCATCGTAATCTGGATGTAAATGATATATTAAATCAGAAATCACTAAATTTAATACTGTATCGCCTAAAAATTCTAATCTTTCATAATTCGAAACTCTAGGTGCAAACTTATCATGTATATTATGGTTAAGCGATGGGTGAGATAAAGCTTCAATAAGTAAGTGATGGTTCTTGAACTTATAGTTTATGACTTTTTCGAGAGAATCTAGATTATTTTTTTCCATTGGTAACATATACAGAGTTAAAAAACCTTTTAAACCTTATAGAACCAAACCAATAACCAATTTGTTTAATTTGATCCATAATACTACTATTAGATAACCATAATGGATTTTGCGTTGAGAAAAATATGATTTGGGCTTTGCCTATAAAATTTTCCAAAGGAACGGTTCCTATCCATCTACTATCACCTGAACAATCCCGATTATCCCCTAAAAAGAAATATTGCCCCTCAGGAATATAAAAAGCTTGTGTATTATTCCCTTCGCCTTCAGCAATACCTATTGAGTTATCAGACATTTGTAATATATGATACGAAACACCATTATCTAAGGTTTCAAGGTATTTATTAAATCCTATATCTTTATTATCGCTCACCTTACCGACGAACATACGCTGCATAGGTTTATCATTGATATAAACAACGCCTTTAATGAGTTGAACCTTATCTCCTGGTAAGCCGATAAGTCTTTTAACATATCGCTTCTCCATACTATGTGTAGGCCAGAAGATTACAACATCTCCACGGTTTGGTTTCTGCTTAAGAATGCGGCCATCAAATAAATCGGGGCTAAAAGGAAAAGAATGCTTACTAAAACCATAACTAAATTTAGTTGTAAAAATATAATCCCCTTCGAGCAAAGTATCTTCCATTGAACTTGAAGGTATGTAAAATGGCTCAATTATAAAAGTTCTAATTACTAAAGCTATTAATACTATACCTAATATGGATTTTAACTCATATATAAGGTCAACCTTATTATCTACATCCTTTTTAGTATTTATAATTTTAGAATCAGTCTTATCCATGCCTTAATCTCAAATTTTTTCATCTATTAAAATAATTTTTCATCCGAGAACATTACACAATTATATATAAAAATGCAAATTAAATGCATTATAAGCGTTTTTTATCATAAAAACAAAAAATTAACTAATTATTTATTATAATAGCTTATAATCAATTTATTAACATATAATCATATAACTATGCTTGACTGGGCTATATTTTTAACAATAGTAATAATTCTTATAACACTCGATCTAAACCTCTTCAACACAAAAGGAAAAGTAATGAGTTTTAGAAAGAGCCTGAAAATTAGTGCTTTTTATATAATGCTTGGAATGTTATTTGGCTTATGGGTATGGTATCATTTGGGTGGTATTGCCGCTAAAAACTATTATAATGCTTACATAGTTGAAAAGATACTCGCACTTGATAATATTTTTGTAATTTCTTTAATATTTAGCTATTTAAAAATCCCTTCTGCCTTTCAACATCGCGTATTATTCTGGGGAATTTTAGGTGTTATAATCTTCCGTGGAATTATGATAGGGCTAGGGACTGCATTAGTCGAAAGATTTGAATTTGTTTTATATATATTTAGCATAATACTTGTTATTACAGGTATAAAAATGATCGTTTTAGTTGATAAAAAACCATCGCTTGAGGGTAATTTTATTATAAAATTTATCAATAAATATTGTAATGTCGAGCAAACGCTAACTGACGAAAGGTTCTTAATCCATAAAAATAGTAAAATTTATATTACTCGTTTAACTATAGCCCTGCTATTGGTTGAGACAATGGACTTAATATTTGCTATAGATAGTATACCTGCAGCTTTTGCTATAACTACAAATACATATATTGTCTATACCTCCAATATTCTTGCAATAATGGGCCTGCGCGCCTTATATTTTTGCTTAAACAACATGCTACAGAGATTCCATTACTTAAAATACTCTTTAGCTATAATACTTATTTTTATCGGTTCTAAAATATTTATAAAGCATATTATTGAGTTTTCTGCCGGAGTATCTTTATTTATTACCGTAACTATTATTATAGCAGGAATTGTAAAATCGGTTACAACCTCTGCAAAGCAAAAATTTATAAAATAATTTTAACTTTCCCCTTAGTGCGGCAAAAAAAAAGTGTATAACTTCTAACTATTAACTAATTATTGTTAAGGAGTTATGCAAAAAAATCATAATTTAGAGCTTAAGTTTTCTAGTTTTAAACCAGAAGATGTAACCATTAATGGTTGTCGCATTCAGGGTTATTCTAGTGTTTTTGATGTAATTGATAGTCATAACGACATTATAAAGAAAGGTGCGTTTTTTGAGTCAATTAACAAACATAACATAGAAAAGAAGGTTAAACTTCTTTGGCAACATAACCATTCTGAACCCATAGGAGTTATTGAAGAACTTTATGAAGACGATAAAGGACTCTTCATGATTGCTTCAATTAACAACCTTACGCAGCGCGGTAAAGAGATAATCTCTTTGATCAGTCAAAACGCCATTAATGGTCTTAGCATTGGCTTCAAAGTTGAAGATTTCGAATATAACTGCGATGGCATAAGAGTTATTAAGAAAATCGATTTATGGGAAGTTAGCGTAGTGACTTTTCCAGCAAACGAACAAGCCCAAATTAATTCTCTGAGTAAAAGCAAGGATAATAGTTTTTCAAAACTTGAAAAGGCCGTTAACCATACACTTACTATTATCAGCGAAATCAACCAAACTTTAAATATAAAATAACAGGAGAAACCTTATGGATAAAGTTTTATCAACAGTTAATAAAATTGCCAATGAATGGGAAGTTTTTCAGAAAAAAGCTACTCATTTAAATACTAATTTTGAAACAATAACTAATTTACAGAACGAAATGAAAAATTACTCAGATAAAATTGAACAAATTGAGACTTACTTAAATAGACCTTCACAATATAGAGAAGAGAAAAAATCAGGCTTAGAAAATTATCTTCGATTTGGTGACTCTTCTAATTTAGAAACCAAAAATTTAAACTCTGCAAAAGATGAGGCCGGCGGATTCTTAGTGACCCCTACCCTTCATAATAAAATACAAAATTTAATTACCAAAAATACTCCAATGCGCCGTCTTGCTTCGGTAGAAACGATATCGTCAAATGCATTAGATTTAATTATTGAAGATAATAATTTTAGTTATGGATGGGTGACTGAGGTCGCTGAGCGCCCTGTAACAGATACACCTAAATTAATTAAGAAAAGAATCCATGTTCATGAATTATATGCTCAACCAAAAGCCTCTCAAAGATTAATAGATGATTCTGAAATAAATATCGAACAGTGGCTAATTGAACGACTTGGGGAAATATTCTCAGCTGCTGAAAATACTGCTTTCATAAATGGTGACGGTAATGCAAAACCTACAGGAATTTTAAAATATGACGCAAGCATTATAGATCAAGTAGCTGTTGCTGAAAAAACAAAACTCTCTATTGATGATTTAATTAATTTAATGAATTCTTTGCCTGAATATCATAGCAAAAACGCAACCTTCTTGATGAACAGAAAAACTCTTTCTGAAATACAAAAATTACAAGATAAATTTGGCAGATTTATTTGGCAACCAGCAATATCTGAAGCAATTTCTGAAACACTTTTTGGTTTACCAGTTGTTACTTGCGCTGATATGCCCGATATAGCTGAAGGTAGCTTATCTATAGCTATTGCTGATTTTAAATCAGCTTATAAAATTGTTGATAGGAGCGGTATGTCTATTGTACGTGATCCTTATACTGAAAAACCATTCGTAAAATTTTATGCCGCAAGGAGAGTTGGTGGTGAGGTTGTAAATAGTAAAGCAATCAAATTACTTAAATTCTAGTTTTAATCAATCCCTATTCCCGCGAAAGCGGGAATTCAGGAAACATAACCCCTATTATGTAAAAATTAACTTTATGCAAAAATATAAAATTATTAAAGAAAATAGTAAGTTTTCATTATCTCTTGAGGAGATAAAAAAATTTTTAAGGGTTACGCAAGATCATGATGACAAAATTATATCAAATATGAGTATTGCAGCACAAGACATCGCTGAAAAATATACTAATTTTTGCCTGTCGCTTAAAGAAATTACACTTGAGGTTTCACCCATCTCAAATAAAATTATTGTGCCATTAACACCCATTTCTAAAATTGAATCTATTAAATTTAAATATGATGAGGATTTTAAGAATATAGATGAATCATTATATGATATTTCACCATTTCACGATTACATTATAATTGATAGTTCCTTGAGGGGGAAAATTTTACAAATTAATTATACTGCAGGCTTTGATAATTATGAAAAAATACCACAAGCAATAATTCAAGGGCTTATGTTACATATTGCTGAAATGTATGACAAACAAATTATCTCTACAATCTTACCAAATAGCGTGAAATTACTTTATTCACCTTTTATGAGTTATAAAATATGAACCATATATTAATCGCAAAACTAAAACATAAAATTACCTTTTTAGAGAGAAAGGAGAGTGAAGCTTTTGCTGAAGAAAAATGGGAAGAGAAATTTCAAACTTATGCGGAGATTATTCCCCTTGATGAAAATAGTTATAACTATATAGAAAACCTAAATTTTGGCCAAATAATTAGCGAATCCTTATTCATATTCCATATAAGATATATCTCGCTACCACTCAGTAAGTTAAGGATAAAATATAATGATCGCTTATTCGAGATTAAAAAAGTTACAAACAAAGAAGAAAAAAATTTTTTGTTAAGTATTATTGCGTTGGAGATTAATTAATATGCTTGATATAATATATAAATTTCAAGAGATGCTTTATAAACTACTTACACAAGATCAGTCTCTTAAAGAAAAAATTAATGGTGTATATCTTACCATTCAACAAGATGCGAAATATCCTTATCTCCTAATCAATAATTTAAAAGCTAAAAGCCTATCTCTGCATAATAAAAATCAATATGAGGTAGAATTTAATATATTGGTCTTTAGTAGAGATTCAAACCCATTACAACTCATGTTAATAGGTGAGAATATTGCTAAAATAATTACTATAGACTCTCTTAAAAGTGATAATTTTAATATTATTAATATTAAGGCAGGAAATTTTGAGATAAGCCCAAGCCATGACCTTCTAACATCTAAATTAGTTATTGGCTATAAAATGCTTTTAAGGTAATTAGAAAAATATACAGAACCTTATATGAGTTATTCTTTAAAACGACAAATTAGCACATTACCCATAACTTCTTTGATTACTATAATATCGCCTATATTTGCAGGTTTATTGGCTGTTGATTCTAAGGTAGCATTCATTATAGTTCCTGACCATTTGACTTGGCCAATCAAACCTGGCGTAATCTTATCACCAATTACGACCACATCTTCACCTATCATATCATAATAAGAAGTTTTGGAATTTTTTTTAGAACTAAAATTTTTGAGGGGTTTCCACAATACAGCAAACCAAATGCAAGAAGATATTATGAATATAGCAATTTGTGCATATTGATTTAGTTCAATTTTTTCGCTAGCAAGAATTATTGAGACTGTTAAACTTCCTAGCCCTAAAAATAAAAAACCTAAACCAGGTAATTTTATGAGTTCAATGAATATAAGGGAAAAACCTATTATCATCCATACTTCTGAAGGTTGAATATTCCATTGCATTTATAAAAACATGCTCCTAAATTATGGTAATGGCTTTGGATTATCGCTAGCTTTCTCACGCATGTAAGCAATCACATTTGCAATATCTTCAGGTTTATTAAGCCCTACAAAACTCATTTTTGTGCCAGGGACAAACTCTTTCGGCTTATGTAGGAAATGGAATAGAGATTCGTAATCCCATTCTCCCCCTTTACTAGTAATTGCATTTGAATAGCTATAACCAGCCTCACTAGCTTTAACTCTACCAACTATATTCCAAAGATTTGGTCCAATTTTATTTATACCACCTTTATCCGTTGTATGGCAAGCAGAACATTTCTTAAATACAGCCTCACCAGCTTCTGCACTTGCAAGCTTCATAAGAGCTGGAATATCAAAATTTACTGGCTGATTATCCGGAACATTCCCGCTTGCATCACCCCCACCTTCAGTCACAGCAATACTATAACCTCTAACTTTTGGTTTTAAATCAGGCTTATATAATATATCTGTAACAAATCCAACAAGCATTATAATTAAAGCTCCTAGCAGAATTGAGGCAACAATTTTATTAAGTTCTAAACCAGACATTGATAAGCTCTTTAAGTAATTTATTCAGTATTAAAATATTAATCTAAAATATCGTTTTGTAATAGAATATCAGATAAAATATCTTTCTTGCAATAAATTTAGCATTTTAGCAATAGAAATTTACAATGTTATAACTTTTTTATATGCTATATTGTTAGATATATAATTTTATCAACTTAAAAATTTTAATTATTATGATCGATTTTATTTTCGCAATTGGCATACTTGCACTTATAACTATAGTACTTGGTGTAAAAATAGTTCCACAACAAGAAGCTTGGTTAGTTGAAAAACTTGGAAAGTTTGATCAAGTGCTAAAACCTGGGTTAAACTTCCTTATACCTTTCATCCAAAGGGTTGCATATAAACATACTTTAAAAGAAATGGCAATAGATGTGCATGCGCAAACTGCAATTTCTAATGATAACGTATCGCTTAGTATTGATGGTGTTCTATATATTAAAATTATCGATCCGGTAGCTGCATCTTATGGTGTTCAGGATCCTTATTTCGCCATTTCACAACTTGCAAAAACTACTATGCGTTCTGAGATTGGTAAAATTCCTCTTGATAAAACTTTTGAAGAAAGAGAAAATCTTAACCATGCAATTGTCGCCGTATTAAATGAAGCTGCAAAAAATTGGGGTGTACAATGTATGCGTTATGAAATAAAAGATATTCAGCCCCCAGGAACTGTTTTAACTGCTATGGAATTACAAGTAGCTGCCGAGAGACAGAAACGTGCACAAATTCTTGATTCAGAAGGAGCAAGACAAGCAAAGATTAATAATGCTGAAGGTGACAAAGCTGAAATAGTTTTAAACTCCGAAGCCTCATATATTGATCAAGTTAATAGAGCAAAAGGTGAGGCAGAAGCAATCATAAGCGTTGCTGAAGCAACAGCAAATAGTATAAATCTTATTGCAAATGCTATTCAGAAAAATGGTGGAAGTGATGCAGTTGCTTATAAGGTTGCTGAGCAATATATTGATGCTTTTAGAGGTCTTGCTCAAAAAAGTAACACGGTAATTATACCTTCAAATGTCTCAGATCCAAGCAGCATGGTGACACAAATCATGAGCATTTATAAAGCTATAAATACAGATAAAAAATAATTGTGATGACGGAAAAAAAAGTAACAGTAGCGGTTTGGAACGTAAACTCAATAAAAGCAAGGCTTAGTAATTTTATAGAATGGGCTGAGCGTACTCAGCCTGATTTTATCTTACTGCAAGAATTAAAATGCGAAGAAGAGAAATTTCCTTTTGAAGCTTTAGAGTCGCTTAATTATAATTATGCAATAAGCGGACAAAAAACTTATAATGGCGTTGCAATACTTTCAAAATTTCCATTAGAGGAAATATCGAAAAACTTCCCAGATGATCCTGACCCTACTCATGCTCGGTTCATTGAAGCATGTGCCCATACAGAAATTGGTTATGTTAGAATAATTTCGCTTTATGTTCCAAATGGTGGCGAAGTTGGTAGCGATAAATTTGAATATAAACTTAAATTCTTCGACCAGTTCGAAAAATATGTAAAGTCAAAAATATCTGTTGATGAACTACTAATTATTGGCGGCGATTATAATGTCGCTCCAGAAGAGATAGATGTTTATAATGCAAAATATTTACAAAATAGCACATGCTTTACTTTACCAGAGCGAAAGAAAATGCGCTCTCTCTTAAATGCTGGTTTTGAAGATGCTTATCGGTTACTACACCCTAATAAAGTAGAATTCACTTGGTGGGATTACCGCAGTAACTCCTTCATACATAATAAAGGCATGCGTATAGACCATATACTTCTCTCTCCAAGAGCAGCTGATTCACTTTCAAGATGTTATATTGACAGTGATGTTCGAGGGAAAGACTCAGCATCAGATCATGCACCAATTATAGCTGAATTTACCCCTCGAAATATAGGCAATATATTTTATTAAAAAACTTAAATTCTACGCAAGTTTATAAAACTTATTGCTAGTGCGCTAGCCCATGTTCATCAATTATTTGTCCAATAATATCTTTCTCGTGAGGCACTTCGGTACCCAAATGCCAACCATGACTCATCTCATCTACAATAGATTGACCAATCTTATATTTGAATAATATTATTTCTTGTGGTGATCTACCATTAATTATAATATCTAACGATTCCATTAAATTAAATAGACCTCCCGCCATATCACCAGCTTTGTATAATGTAATACTTTTATTAACTAATGCTGCTTTATGGGTAGGATCCATTTTCAAAACTTTTTCGAAACATTTAATAGCTTCTGCGAATTCACCTATTTTACTCAAAATAATAGCTTTGTTATATAATGCATCTTTAATATGGTAGTTAAGCTTTATCGCCTCATCGAAACATCTTGTCGCTTCTTTATTTAAACCCTTTGCAGAAAATAACTCCCCTTTAATAAACCATGCTAATCCATTTTGAGCATTAAGGCTGATTGCTTTATCAAAGGATTTCAACCCCTCATCAATATTCCCCAGTTTTTTAAAAATATATCCTTTACTAGCCCACACTTTATCTAGCTTAGAATGAATATAAAGTATTTTATCAAACTTAGAATAAGTTTCTAGCAAATTATCACATGCCTTTAATGCTTGACTATAATTACCCTTATCAAACGATGAATCTACCTGGATAAGCCATGTTTCTATTGCCTTATCGTGGCATTTTTTTGCTTCTTCAGGCTTATTTTGCTTGGTTAAAATATATCCTTTTTCTCTCCATGCATATCCATATTCCGAATCTAACTTTAATGCTTTATCAACATACTCCATTGCTTCATCTAGCTTACCCTGCATCTCTAAAGCACCCGCTTTATTACTTATATAAACTGCATTATTAGGATTTAGCATGATAGCTTCATTATAACATGCTAAGGCCTCATCATATTTACCAGAACTATATAATGCATTACCTTTATTATTCCAATATAAAGCATCATTAGGATTTAGCTTGAGAACTTCATCAAAGCACTTTATAGCCTCTTCATATTTGAACAGCTCACGTAAAGTATTACCTTTATTATTCAAATAAACTGTATTATTAGGATTTAGCTTGAGAGCTTCATCAAAGCACTTTATAGCCCCTTCATATTTGAACAGTTCACGTAAAGTATTACCTTTATTATTCAAATAAACTGCATTATTAGGATTTAGCTTGATAGCTTTATTATAACATGCCAAGGCCTGATCATATTTAACTAAATTATATAATGCATTACCTTTACTATTCCAAGATAATGCATCATTAGGATTTAGCCTTATAGCTTCATCATGACACTTTAAGGCCTCGTCATATTTAAACAGATCCCGTAAAGCATTACCTTTATTACTCCAATATGACGCATCATTAGGATTTAGCCTTATAGCTTCATCGAAACATTTTACTGCTTCATCATATTTACCAGCATTATAAAATGCATTACCTTTATAATTAAACTCTTCTGCTTTTTTAATTTGCTCTGCTATAATTTCTCCTATCATAATCGCACTCCCTTCTTAGTAAATTTATTATTTTATGACTAAATTTTAAACTTTTATACTCCTATTTTCTAAATATTTAATGCTCCTCATTCGTAAGTTCTTTACTTATTTAACAGTAATATAAATACATAAAATTAACAATAATTATTCTTATAATAGTGAAAAAACTCTTAAGATATGCGCTTACAGATATTTATAAATTAAAAGAATTTATAATATATATAAAAAAAAGCGACCCAGTAATTGGATCGCTGTAAAAATCTACAAAAATGATTTAATTTTATTTAGTTTTTAATATAGTTAGAAATTTATACGTAATTTTACTGAGCCGTTATGAGAGTGGAAATTCTTTCTCTTAACAAGGTCATAATTTACGCCAATTTCCATCTTACCTGCGCTTATCAGTTTTAAACCACCGCCAATAATATAAGTAGTTCTATCTACCTTCTTTTGAGGAATTAATACTGATTCAGCTGTTGAATCAAGAGCTGTAACTTTAACTGCTTTATTATTAGAGTTAAGTGTTTGCTCAATACCAGCATGAATGTTTGGTACAAGACTGTAACCATCCATGTCAATAGATTTAGCAAGGTTTACTCCAAATAATGCATTTAATCTCTTATTTTTTTTGCCTGAAACTTCAACATCTTCTCTAAAGCCTTTTTCACGGAATTTACCGAATTTTTCTTCATCATAAGAAAAACCTAGTGTAGGAGTTACTCTAATATCATTCTCAAGCTTCATTTCGTAACCTAATTCTTCACGAATGCCTGCAAGAGTACCTTTAGATTTCATCTTACTATCACCGCTATTCTTTAGATTAACTTTACCATATTTCACTTGGCTATTTAAGAAAATCTCTTCTGTTAAATAACTTGAAAGATAAGCTGTTAATACATTAGCGCTAGTTTTATTCTTAACATTTAGACCTGTAAGTTTAGTCTCTAAATTTATATGTGAAATTGCAATACCTGCAAGGTTGCTCTCATTTAGCATTGTATCAATACCAATGATTCCACCTGAGTTTGTTGTCTTGAAGCCTATAGAGTCCTTTGAACTTTTTTGCTTACCATGACCCGCAAATCCTTTCACCCAAATGTTAACTGCCTGGCTAAATCCTTCACCCGCTGCCATACCTGAGCCATTTGAGCCTAAACGTGCATCTTGACCAAGCTTCATAGAATCATTGAAATCACCAAAACGAGAATTAATAGCTGTAGTTGCTGCCTCATTTATATATGCAACAATTGATGAAGCCATTTCACCATTCGCCTTTGCGAAGTTTTTGATATTCTCATTAATTACAGGTGATTTTGTTGCCGGAGCCGGAACTGGAGCCGGAACTGGCGGAGCTTGTTCAGCAAAAGCACCATCTGCCGCATTTAAAATATCAAATGCATCTATTCCTTCTTCTGCCGGAGCTGCACCTGGAACTGGAGCTTGTTGCTGATCTGGAACTGCTGGAGCTTGTTCAGCAAAAGCACCATCTGCCGCATTTAAAATATCAAATGCATCT
>JAJFBM010000022.1 GCA_020697135.1 Rickettsiaceae bacterium | reverse complement strand
AGAAAGATTGTCATAAATAAGCTTTTGTGTCAGCGTGTACTCTTTAGCCTTAATATAATCATCTTCTGATATTTTTTCCTGCTTGAGAAATTTTAAAATTTTATCCTTATAACCTCGATTAAGTAAATCTTCTAATATATCATAATGTTTCTCACTTTGTGCACTTTTAATGATAGTATCTGCAACATTTTTTAATAAACTTTTAATCAACCAATCAGCCTTATACTCCAAAGCGATTTTATAAATTTTTGAATTTGTATCTGATTTTATTTCTTTCATTTTTTTTGCATCAAAACCCTTTATATGTAATTCTTTACCAATTTCTAATAGAAGTTTTATTTTATTATGGTCCTCAGTATTTGCTATACTTATTATAATCATTTCTAAAGCGTTTATATTTTTTATAAAACTATCGAACATTGGAGAATAATATTCCTTATAATATTTTGGATCGAAATACTTACTACTTACTATATCTAAAGCTATTTCGAAGTCATCAGTCTCAAGTGCAAGGTCAAATAATGACATTTTAAGAATTTTCTTTGGTAGTTTTCTCTGTTTTTCAGGATCCAATGAAAACTCTTTAGTGAAATAGTAAGCTTCAAAGTTACAATTTATATTTGCGCCATATTTAATAAATAGATTAAGTAAATCTCTGCCAGTATTTGCTATTAAAACCAGGGAAGGTAAAGTTGCTTTAAAAATTTTACATGCCTTACGATGATCTGGTTCTGAAGATGATGGAAATTCTATTCTTGCGTAAAAGCCAAATTCTTGGTCTAAGTTACTAATATAACCATTTAAACACTTATCACGTTCATTTTGCGGGAGATTTTCTAAAATCAATTCATAAATCCTTATATCTGATTGATCAAAATATTTCCCTTTATTTTTTAAAAGTTGAAGAAGGATATTACCAACTTTGTTATTTAATTGAGTAAGGTTTACGCCTTCTTTAATAATATGCTCAAATATTTTTATTTTGTCTTTGTGACGAGCTAAATACATAATAAATTCCTTCAATCCAAAAGGATTATTATCGTATAATAAAATATTTGGGTTATGCATAAAAAGTTCGGTTAAGTATTTAAAATGCTTTTTAAGCTCGGGGGAAATATAAAAATAAAAGCCAGAACCTTTTTCTGAATCAAACAAACGGGATTCGTATTGGCCTTTTTTAATTGCCTCAGCTTCTAGTTCTTTTGTCAATATATTAATAGCATTGAATGCTTCAGTCCTGAATTCAAAATATTTATCACGCTCCTGTCTAATGCCATTTTTTATATCTTCGTCTAAAATATTTTTGATAAGAGCTTCAAAATCGTCCATTTTTAAATCAGACACATTATTATATTTCGTCTTTTTCTTTATACTTTTTGCAGGTGTGCTTGGTTTAACTTCTTCATTAAATACTGGCTTTTTTATGTATTCTTCTTTTTGATGTGTACTGGCAATAGTTCCACATGCTAATGAATCTGAAACGATTTGCTTCCAATTTTTGGTAGTGCTTCTTAAAACCTTATAAAGTGAATTTTCTCCTAAGTATGGATATAATTTAGAATAATATTCCATATTAAGGTTACGTATAATATCTGTAATTGATGTTGAATGCGCAATATCATTACGAGTGTGTTTCAACTGTTCGAAGGCAGTTAAATATTTTATATTTGACCAATCTCCATTATACGATCTTGTGAAATCCTTAAATGCTTCAGTAGTAAATTGAATTAACAACTTATGGGTTGAGAGATATTCAATAGAAAGGAAATGATTTGAAGTTGTTGCAACTTTATTTATATCAGCAAGTCTTTCTATAATAAGACCTTGTTTGTGTGCAAGGATAAGATTGCTATATTCATCATTGGTAATTTTGCCTAAAGCTTCGAACTTATCACTTATTTCATAATATGGAGAGATTATACCCTCTTTATGAAATAGCATTATATCACTTTGCTTAAAAAATATTTTGAATATGGTTTCTATTCTAACTATAGCTTCATTTAAGAGAGTCTGCTCAAAATATTCTTGATTCAAACTATTTTTGTTAGTCTCATAAAATTTAAATAAATTTTTACTGTGAGCTACATTTAATCTATCATGATTAAGCCATGATTTACCTAACTCTTTCGGGTAAAGTATATTAATCAGTTCTTTAAATTCACTTGAGACTTGAAGAGTTTCTTGAGCAGTCTTTTCTTGAGGTGATAAATTGCTATTAGTAGCTCCAGTAAATTTTTTTGATAACGCATTTACATTATTTGATGCAACTTGTAAGCTATAAGTCGCAACCGCAAATTCGCCTAAAGTTAATCCATCTGACTCTTTAGAAGAATTAATAACTTCCTTTGCTAACCTAAGATTTGAATAAATATCTAATAATATCTTCCAGCCCTCCATAAAAACCTTATGTGGCGTGCTATAAATTTTATTTTCAATATCTGACTTTAACTTAGCTCTAATAGTAACTTTCATATTAACATTTTTTAAATTTAATTGTTAAATTATATTAATATTTTAGCAAAAGTCAATATTAAGCTATATTTAACAATATTAACGGTTAAGCGGCACAAAAAATGTCTTTTGTCAAGCGTTTTTTAGGGGGGATGAAAATAATTTTACTAAACGTTGTAATTAGGTCTTTACTGTTACGCAAACAGTATGCTAGCATAAGAATTAGCGTATGTATCAAAGCTTGCCAATAATAGTAAAGTTTCGAATAGATAAATTCTAGAAGAACAAAATAGCCGATACATACTTTTATAAAAAATAATCTTAGATTGAGGAGGAAACTATGGAAAATATTCAACAACTTACAACAACTAATAATAATAAAAAAGCACAAGACGAGGTTAGAGCTTTAAAAGAGGATATCCAAAATATTATTTCAAGACTTGGTACTTTGAAAAATTATTCAAAAGATATAGTAAGTGAGCAGCTTGGCGAACTTATGACACGAATGAATGATCTAAGCGATCAAGGTGTTGAAAAAGGTAAAGAATATGTTCATACTATCGAGGATTCAATTAAAAGAAGACCTATGATGAGCGCTCTTTATGCATTTGGAGCAGGCGTTCTACTTGCAGCTCTTTTAAAAAGGTAATTAATATGTTATTAAACTTGCTTATGCCTGTAATGCATAATTATTTAACTCCAAAACCATATGTTAGATTACAAACATTAGTAAGTGGGCTTGTAATAATTGGTGCATTTTGGGCAAGTGCTGCTGTATATTTTTATTATGCAATAGATTATCCTAAAGCTACAGGTGCATTAGTAAGTGGTGTTGCGAGCTTACTTGCTGCATTGGCCATATCTTTTTTTGCTTATTATACGAGGAAAAAAGTTGCAGATACTGCACTTGATACTGCAATAAGAGAAGTTGGGCCAGTCGTTAGCCAAGTATATGCGCTTCTTAATAATACAAAGGTAAAAATGGCGCTGCCACTTGCAGCACTTGCAGCTGGATTTATGATGGTTAAGGGTAAAAAGTAAAGATAAACTTATTTAGATACTAAATCTTTGTTTCTTTTATTTTTACTATTTACCCGAAGCTATAGTTGAAAGAGGGAGGAATCTTTCGACGCTGAAGAGGCTAAATTATTATGAAAATAATAGTTTAGCCTCTTAAAATATATTTTATAAACATTCTACTTCTTTATGAAACTTCCAAATTTTTCTTTAATGGTATAAACGCCAACTATACTAAATATGATATAAGTTATGCCGGCGTAGCAATCAGCCCTTAATAAAGCATGAGCCTGTATATTAGACCTCTTTCGAAACTAGTTTATGGTAGAGGATTTGAAGGAGACTTGTAACGCAGAACCGCAGTGTACTTACTCGTACATGAGGATTCGAGTCTAGAGGCGACGTACAAATTATCAGTTGAAATCTAGGATCACAAAGAGGTCTATTAGCGTCATAATAAACCTATATCTATCCTTTGAGCATATCAACGAGATTCTGCATATCTTCAGGCAGATCACACGAAAATTCTAGAAACTTATCTGTGATTGGGTGAGTAAAGGCAATATAAGCAGAATGCAAAGCTTGGCGCTTAAAGTTTTCTAAAGCTTCTTTTTGTTCCCCAGTAAAATATTTTAAGATTTTACGCTGGTTGTGTCCATATACAGGATCCCCTACTACAGAATGCCCAATATGGCTCATATGTACTCTTATCTGATGAGTTCTACCCGTTTGAAGCCTGCATTCAACAAGACTAAGCTGCCCCGAGTCAAGCACTTGCTCTACTTTATAGAAAGTAGTAGCATCTTTGCCACCGCTCTGCAGCACCGTCATTTTCGTCCTGTCACTTCTTGAGCGCCCTATATTTGTTGAAATCTTTCCTTCCAAAGGTGATGGAAGCCCCCAAACGAGTGTTTTGTATACACGCTTAACATCTCTATCGGCAATTTGTTCGGATAATGCTGCATGGGTAATATTATTTTTAGCAACAATCATAAGGCCTGACGTATCCTTATCAAGCCTATGAACTATTCCTGGACGCTCTGTACCGCCAATATCAGATAAATCTTGACCGAAATGGTAAATAAGGGCATTAGCAAGCGTATCATTATAATTACCTGCTCCTGGATGAACAGTTAGTCCTGCTGGCTTATTTAAAACGATTAAATGCTCATCTTCAAAAAATATATCAAGCTCAAGCGCAAGAGGTTGCATGTCTATAGGCTCTAGCGGAGGCACTTCTATCTCAATATTCTGTCCAGCTTTAACCTTAAAAGCTGCATCTTTAATTGCTATATTATTTACAATTACCGTGCCTTGCTCTATATATTCTTTAAGCTTAGAGCGTGACAATATTGAGAGTTCTGCGAGAGCTTTATCTAACCGATAATTCGCTAGATTTTCTGGGATAATGAATGTATACTTATTTTCAAACATATATAAATTTTAATAAAAAATAAATTATAGCAATATAAATGCTGATTGAGAAGAGTAACTTATTCGAATTATTAAATTGGTATCGTGAAATGGGTGTTGATACTATCGTTGGCAATGATTTAAAAGAGGAAATTAAGCCTAAAAAAGCTTTGAAGCGTAAAGCAGCTACAACTGCAACGAAAAAAGAAACTTCCCCTGAAAATCCAATTAAGACTATCCAGAAAAATATAAATTTTGGCCTTGAGTCACCATTTAAAGCAGCAAGTGACGCAAGAATATTGGCTGATAAGGCGCAAACACTTGATGAACTCAGGGAGATCGTTAAAAAATTTGAAGGATGTCATTTGAAAAAAACTGCGACAAATACAGTATTTGGTGAAGGCGTGCCTAATGCAAATATCATGTTTGTTGGTGAAGCACCTGGTGCAACAGAAGATGCTGAAGGAAGACCGTTTTGTGGCGATAGCGGCAAGCTGCTTGATAAGATGCTCGCATCCATAGGTCTGTCGCGCCAAGAAAATTTCTATATTACGAACACAGTTTTTTGGCGCCCACCAGGCAATAGGCAACCAACCCAGCAAGAAATTGAGATCTGTAGACCATTTGTTGAGAAACATATTGCCCTGGTTGCGCCGAAACTTATAGTTCTGGTTGGTAGCACTGCAGCAACAAGCCTTATAGGCCCGCATATACAAATTACTAAAATCAGAAAGGAATATTATCAATATACGAACCCCTATCTTAACCTTGAGATCCCAGTAACCGCACTTTTCCACCCGGCTTATCTACTTAGGCAACCACTACAAAAGAAAACTATGTGGTATGATCTACTGCATTTGCAGGATTATATAAATGAGCATAAGCTGATATAGTGAGCTATTAAATTTTAATGTTAATTAAGTATTATTAAATCATTTTCCTTAAAAATGACAAATAAATGCATTTAGAAGAACTAAAAGTTAATTTAGAAAATAATATTCAAAACGAATTAACGTTGTACCGAAATAGTGTAATAGAGGAAATTTCTCCTTTATTTGACTCTTTAAAAATTAATATTAGCCTTAAATCTTTTAAATTATTTTTTGATATAAGTGATAAAGATTTAGTACAATTATGCACAATTTTTGCAAATCATCCGAATCTTGAGCATTTCGAATTACATAATCATCCATTATCTATTAATAGCACTCAAGCTATTTCAGCAATGCTTGAAGTATCTCCTATGTTAAATTCCCTTACAATCTCTAATTGTCTATTAAATGATTTAACAGTTTTAGCTTTAAGTGAAGCCATTGAAAGTAAAAAATCTCTGCTAAAGCTTGATATTCATTTCTATAATCTTTTGTCTGAGGGAACAGTCAAAAGATTGGTAGAAGCGGTTAGTAAGCCTAGCTTAAAGGAACTTATTATTTGGCAAGATGGGGATATAATAGCTCTAGAACTCGCGAAAATTCTTGGCCAGAATAGTTCACTGAAACTGTTAACTATTCATCATGCGCGTAAAGGAATAACTGATATTGGAGCAAAAGCTTTAGCAGATGTGCTTAGAACTAATTATTGTTTAACAGAACTTAATTTAGCGCATAATACAATTACAAAAGGTGGGATGGTTGCTTTAGGCCAATTATTAAAGATAAATAAAACGCTTAAATTACTTGATATAATGTGTAACGAAGGTGAAGATTATGCTGGAGAAATTTTTACTCCTATACTAGAAGAAAATTTCTCTGTAACAAATATAGAGTATATTGGCGGAGGAAACACTAAAAGATTAAGGGAGCTATTGAAAAGAAATAAAGAATGCGAGCCTTTTATACAGCCATTACTTAAAGCAAAAGAAATACTTCAAGGTAAGCCATCATTGAATTTAAAAGATTTAGTAGTTTTAAAGGAGCATAAAGCAGAAATTTACAAGTTTGCACAGGAGTATCCTAAAATACTAGAATGCTACAAAGAAGGTATCGCACATCAAATAGACTTAAATAATTTTTATCATATGCTAGAGGAATATAAAAATAGTAATTTCCTAGAGCTTCATAGAGTATGTAAAGATCACTATAATATTAAAGCTGCAGATACTAATGCAGCCGCGCCAATAACCTCAGTCCCTGAAGAAATATTACATAAAATTTTCGCCTATATACTTCCTATGGAGGAAGAAGTTGTTTTGACTGCAGTAAGCCAGGAAGTTTTACAACCTTTATTAGGCCGGGTGAATCATGTCATGGATATAGCAATAGATCCTCCTTCAGCATATTTCTAGCATTTGTCACCAAACCTTGACCGCGTCTAAAAATTTAGTATTTTACGATTAGGAAGAAAATTATACGATTACATTTCATTACTGGAGGTCTAATATTTCTTGCAATCAAAGTCCTTGGTTTAGTTTGTTATTGCGAGAAATAGGAGAAAAGGTATCAATAGCCTGACGTGGCAATCTAAATAATCGCCAATTGTCACGGAACTTATTGCTTAACTCTGCTTCATAGAGTTAGTAAATACTTCAATATTATTACTAAGACCATTTATATTACTTGATAAATTGCCAACTTGATCTTTTAAAGATTTCGCAGAATTAAAAGTGTCACCTGATAAGCTTGAAACTTGTTTAATATTTTCTGTTACAGATTGCACGCTTTCTGAAGCCTCATGCATATTATTGATAATACTACTTACAATTTGATTTTGCTGAGCAACAGAGGATGAAACGTTTTTACTAATATTATCTAACTTTTCAATAATTTTTTCTACACCAACTATCGATTCAGTAACATTTGTTACTGAATTAGTAACTGTATTAATTCTTTCGGCTATTTGTTTTGTAGCCTTCATAGTTTCACTTGCAAGAGTTTTAACTTCATTTGCAACAATTGCAAACCCTTTACCTGCTTCTCCTGCTCTTGCTGCTTCGATTGATGAATTAAGTGCCAATAAATTTGTTTGTTTCGCAATGTGGCTAATAAGCCCTACTATCTCATTAATTTGTTCTGATAAAGCTTTTAGCTCTTCAACCTTTTGCGCTGCTGAAGCAGTTTGCGTCTTAACTTCCTGCACAACTTTACTTGATTCATTTACTTGTAAACTTACATCAGACATTGATTGAGAAAGAGTGCTAGAAGAAGTCGTAACTAAATTTACACTTTCTTTTGTTTTTTCTGCATTATCTGCTACAAACTTACTTTTATTCATTGATGTATCTGAAGCAGTCACTAAATTTTCGCAGGATACACTAACCTCACTTACTACGTTTATAACATTTACAGTTACTGATTTGATATTCTTTTCAAGGTCGTTAATTGCTTTAGAAACTAAATCACCCTTACCTCTTGCATTTTTGACTCCATCATTTATGCCAACAGCAGCACTTTTAAAAGCTCCGGATAAACCAGTAAGAACTATTGTACGATAATATTTAGATTGGCTTACAGCTTTCATTGATGCTGATGATTCTCGCATAAAAGCATCAACCTTATCAATAAAGTCATTTAGCATCCATAAGAACTCTCCAAGCATACCTTTTTCACTTATTCCGGTGATCCTACCTTCAAGAATTCCTGCTTGCCATTCTTTAATTTGTTCATGCGCCTTATTAATAACTCTACCAGTGTAATAAGTATAACTAGCTGAGACAACAAACATTAATAATATTATTATCTCTATTATATTATCAAAGATGGTTCCAGCTTGAATAAAATCAAGTGCAATAGAAGATATTGACAAAATAATTCCAATTATTAGAAAATATAATGCTTTATGAAATGAACATATATTCATCGTAACTCACATTTTTTGATTTTAATATTTCATGTAAAGCGGCTTCTGCCGCTTCTAGACCGTCTTTTCTGTTAGTAAAAGAACGCTCAATCTTTAATAATTCAGCATAAATAGCTTCAATATTTTTTAAAGTTTCTCGATTAGGAACTCTTCTATTAGAGTGGTAACCTATTAATTGTCCGTCATTATTATATGTTGGCGTGACATGCGCAAATACCCAATAATGATCGCCAGATTTACACATATTCTTTACATAAGCGAAAATTTCTTTCCCATTTGCAATATAATCCCATAACAATTTAAATATTATTCGTGGCATATCTGGATGCCTGATAACTGAATGAGGCATACCCAATAATTCTTTTTCTTTAAAGCCAGAAAGCTTTGTAAAAAGCCTATTACAATATGTTATCCTCCCCTTTAAGTCTGTACGACTTACTATTAATTCATTTTCTTCAAAGAAGACTTCTTTATTAGTAGGATGAATCTGTCTTACGCTTGAAATTTGCATAAATTTAATTTTAGGTTCTATTTGATTTATATATTATTTAAGCTAACCTGTATTATTCCACAAAATATCGGTCATAGGTTTATTTAAATCTAAAATAATTAATAAATGATTAAAGATATAAATTTTTATTTTGTTGTTCCTAATTATTTGTCTATTAATAAAATATTAACCTTTTTTATAGATGATTATATCAAATTTAAAAGGTCAAACTATGGATATAAATAAACTTAGCAACCTTCTTAGCGATATAAATAGTGATAAACTAACTGAAGTTAAACTTCATATGCAAGATCTTCATAAAGATGATATTAAAAAAATTGCTGAAGCTTTGAAAAATTGTAAGTCCATAATATCTTTAGACTTAAGCGATAATTATTTAGACGATTCATTGGTTGAAGTGATTGCCGAGAGCTTAATATCTAATAAAGTTGTTAATTCCCTTGACCTTAGCAGCAATAAAATCACTGATAAAGGTGCAGCACATATAGCTTTATTAATTAAGGATAAAAATAACCATATTTCTAAAATTGATTTAGGTGAAAATAAAATTGAATATAAAGGTGCGAAGCTGATTGCTGAAGCAATTATAGAAAACCCAGAACTGACTGAACTTAGATTAGAAGGTAATCCTCTAGGTGGAGCAAAGGGTTTAAAAACAATTGAGAGTAAACTTAAAAAATCCAATATAATATTTTATAATTTTGCTCCAACGGCACTTGCTGAAGAATATATGGATATATTAGTTAAAGAAAAATATACAGCTTTAGATGAAAAGAAAAAATCTCAACTTCTAAAAATCTTTAAAAATTATGCCTCTAAGTTTAAATTTTTACTTGAGAAGATAAAAAATTATTCTCCACAAAAAATTAATTTAGCTTTTGGTAAAATATCAAACATAAAATCTTTATCATTTAAAAAAGAACAAGACAATTGATAGCTTGATATATAGAGATCTGGGCTTTATATATTATTTAAATTTTTAAAATCTCAAATATCATGCTTATAGAAACATCAATAAATAAATATAAAGATAAAAGCAGATTTCTACTTATATCTATATCATTAATGTTGATGCTCTCAGGCACCGAGGTAGATCTATTCATACCAAGCTTCCCCGAATTACAAAGTGTTTTCAATATTCCAATTACACTCGTGCAATTAACTTTAAGTGTAAATTTTATTGCCTTTTGTGTTGGATGTATATTTGCAGGATCTTTAGGAGATAGATTTAGTAGACGAAATGTTATTATTGCAGGGCTTGTATTATTCAGTATAAGCAGCTTAATCTGCACTCTTACTCAAAATTTCAATTTACTATTGCTTGGCAGGTTATTACAAGGTCTTGCTATTGCCCCAATATCTGTACTTTGTCTAGTAGTCGTATCTGATGAATATCCTATTGAGAAACAACAATCCTTGCTTGGTATGCTTAATGGTCTAACTAATTTTGCTATGTCGCTTGCACCGATTCTTGGTAGCTATATAACGCTTTTTTTTGGCTGGCGAGGAAATTTTGCAGCTTTACTTATATTCAGTCTTATATGCCTTATACTTAGCTTCTTTTTACTTCCTAAACGAGAAGGTGATTTAACTGTTTCACTTTCAATGAAATCATATATACCTCTAATTAAATCTTATAAGTTTATCTTATATAATATAGTAATTGCTGCATCTTACGTGCCATTTTGGGTATTTATAAGTATATCACCTATACTTTTTATGAAGGATATGGGGGTTAGGCTTGAACATTTTGGTTTTTATCAAAGTTTGATATGTGGAGCCTATGCTCTTGTAAGTTTATTTAGTCCTATTCTTTTAGACAAATACGGCAGAAAAGCCTGTTTTAATTTTGGTATGATAAGCTGCTTCATTGGCGGATTATTAATTGCCTATGCTGCTCTTAGTAATGTTAAGCAACCCTTAATACTTACTATATCTATAATGATATATACAGTTGGCACAGTTTTTCCTATTAATATCATCTATCCTTCAGCCTTAAAATTAATACCAAATACTAAGGGAAAGTCTTCGGCTGTAATATTATCGGTTAAATGGATATTTATCTCTTCCGCTTTATGGATAACTGGTTTGTTATATAATCAAAGTTTCCAACCAATTGGATTAATTATTATAATTTTTATAATCATATTTTTCATCTCTTTAAAACAAATAATAAAAGAGGAATCTGTTGAGCTTTTTTTAGTAGAAAATTTAATTGATATGAAAAAGGAACTTTGAGACAACCTTGCGATAGAGGCCTAACATTATTGCAAAGCTATATATCTCATGAAATTTATCAGACTTGTAAAATTCATGGTTATAAATTATTTAGCATAACTGACAAACTTGTACATTGAGCACTCCTGAAAATTCATAGAGAAAACAAGCATTAATATCAGAAAGCTTAAATAAATCTGTTTAAAGCTAGCACTCTGGAACCTTTGCAAGCGTTAACTCCTAAACAGAAAATTAATAAGACAATATATATCGTTAATAAAATTAATATTATCTGTAAAGCCAGTATTAATCAGGCCTCAAAAAAGATTAATTAATATTATAACTTGAACTTAGAGACCGTTAAAACATATTTACTTTATAAATTATTTATGCCAGTTTAATCTTATAAGGGCTGTTTCAATCTACATTATTTTTTGGGAGGAAGTTATGTTAGATATAAAATTATTGAAAGTTATTGAAAAAGGTGAAGTACAATCTTTAAGAACTTTAATTGACTATATAGGGTATATAGGGGAACTTGATATTGATGCTAAGGATGAAGATGGGCAAACTTATCTACATGTAGCAGTTAAGCTTGGTTACGTTGATATAGTTAAGGAGCTGATTCAGAATAAAATTAATATCAATGAAAAAGACAAGAATGGTTATACTTCCTTTGATATAGCTTTTGAACAAGGTAATGCAGAATTAATCAAATTATTAAGTAGTAGTGGTGCCACAATAAATTTGAAAGAGACTAAAGTAGAAATTATTAAAACATTTCTTGATCTAAATTTTGATATTAATGAATCAAAGAATGAAAATGGTGATACATTACTTCATATTGCTGTTCGAACCCAAGATATTGATAGTATTAATTTATTATTACAAGCAGGTGCTGATTATAACATATTAAACAAGGCGGGGAAATCTCCTTTTGCTCTAGCCTTATCGTCTACAAACCCAGAAATCGTTCAGCTATTACTTAACAGCGATAGTAATGTTAAAGATATTGCAGGGACTTCTCCAACACAGAATCAATTTGACGATATAGAAGAATTTATAAGTGAAGGGAAATATGCAGAAATACGTACCGCTATTAAAAATAATGGTCGTTTAATAAGCGCTAAAGATAAAGAGGGAAAGACTTTATTACATAAAGCAGTAATCACAAAAAATGATGAGTTTTTTAAAGTAGTAATGAGCTTTTTGCCTAATCATTTTGCCGCAGATAATTTAGGGAAAACACCACTACATTATGCTGATGAAAATGGTTATCTAAAATTGTTTAATGCTCTAGTAGGCAATAAACCAGCAGGGTTAATGCATTTTGCAGTAGAAAATAATTTAATCATTATGGTAAAGGCTCTATTAAGCTATCCCCCATTATTAATGCAATATGATAGTGAAGGGCTTAACCCTATTGAGAAAGCAATAGATCTTCCGCAAGTAGAAATTTTAGCAATGATTCTAAGATCAGATGCTTTAAAAACCATAAGCCAAGTTGATGAGGGCAATGGACATTATCAGCAATATCAGAACCTCTTAGAAAATTGTACGCTACTTCATGTTGCAGCAAGCCAGGGGTGGGTTAAAGTTGCAGAAAAAATTATTGAAATAAATAAAGAAAATCTTTTTAAATTAAATGCATCAAAGCAGACCCCTCTTCATATTGCGATTGAAAACAGCAAAAGCGAGGTGGTAAAGCTTTTATTAAACGCAGAGGCTGATAGGGTAACTATTGAGGATTTAAATGGTAAAACGGCCCTCAAATTAGCTCTAGAAAAAAACACACCTGATATTCTTGATTTATTTATTAGCAAGAATATTAACGATAAATATGCAGGCCATACTTTATTATTCTGGGTAGCTAAATACGGCTATGTTGATTTTGCTAAAAAATTAATAGAGCATCATAAAGCTTCCCTAAATTGGGATTGTAGTGCTAAAGGTAATACGCCTCTACATATTGCCGCTGAAGAAGGGCATAAGCAAATAGTTGAATTACTTATAGCCAATGATGCGCAAAAAGATATTCAAGGCGATACAAAATATACAGCCCTACATTATGCTGTACTTAAAGAGAAAAATGATGTTGTAAAACTACTAGTAGATGAAGGAGCAAGGTTAGATATTCAAGATATCAATGGATATACACCACTACATTTGGCTGCAAAGCATGGTTACAAGGATGCAATCGGATTGTTACTTGCAAGGGAAGAAGCTAAGCAAACTATCACGATTACAGATAACGAAGATAATAGTCCACTTTTCCTTGCAGCACATGAGGGGAAAGTTGAAGCGGTTGAAAGTCTTATAGGACTTTATAAAATTAAAAAAGCCTGGAAGGATCTTGATGGAACCGTCTTACCAATTTCTCATATTGCAGCAGTTGAAGGATGGTCAAATGTACTTAAATCGTTAGATAATAGTAACAAAGATTTAAATAGTATGACCCCTTCTAGCAATTTAACTCCTTTATATTTGGCTACAAAAGCAGGGCAAAAGGATGTAGTAAAATATCTTCTTTCATCAAGCAAAATTAAGATTGATCAAGTTGTGGCAGATGGAAATAATGCTCTCCATGTTGCTATAAAATATAATTTGCTAGAAATTGCTGAGCTACTTCTTAGGGCTGGTGCTGATGTTAATTTTAAAGGACATAATGGTCAGACAGCTCTTCATTATGCAGTCAAAGCCCAAAATATGGAGGCTACAAAACTTCTCTTAGACTATAACCCGACTTTAACAATAGATAATAATGATAATTATTCTCCAATAGATAAAGCACTTAATATGGGTAATGTTGAGATAATAAAATTAATGTTACCTAAAATTCATGAATATGCTGAGAAGATTAAAAATGGATATAATTTATTGCATATTGCAATGGAACAAGGATGGACCCAAATTAGTAATAAATTAATTTCTCAAGGAGCAAATATTGAAGCAAAAACCAGTGATGGCCAAGTTCCATTAAGCATAGCGCTTGCCAGTAATGTTAATCAACAAACTAGCGTTAATCTTCTTTTGTCTAAAGGAGTAAATAAAAAAATGAAGGCAAGTGATGGATCAGACTTTATGCATTTTATTGCACAATTAGGGGATTTAAATTATACAAAAATTCTTACTAAAGAGGGTTACTCTGTAGAAGTTAAAAATGCAGCTGGTAAAACACCTATATATATTGCAGTAGACGGTGGCTTCTTAAATATAATCCGTGTTTTATTAGATAAAGGTGTTAATCCGGCTGAGAGAACATTTAATGGGATGAATCTTCTCCATTATGCTGTAGATCAAGGCAAATACAATATTGTAAAACATTTAATTGATCTAAATAATGTTAACATCAATGATTTATCCGGGGAGATGCGAAGTGCATTACATTATGCAATTTTGTCCAAAAATTATAACATTATAAAACTGCTTATTGATAAAGGGTGCAGTAAAAATCAACTAGATATGGATGGTAATCTGCCTCTACATTTAGCTGCAGAACAAGGTAATGAGTCTATTTATAATCTAGTGTTTGATAAATCTATAATGAATGCGCCAAATAACGTTGGTAAGACTGCACTATATTTAGCTACTGAAAAAAATAAGATAAATATAGTTAAAGATCTACTGGCCCAGGGTGCTGACATGAATGTTCAAACTAATTATGATAAAACTACTGCGCTGCATATTGCCATAAGAGAGGGAAGAATTGAAATAGTCAAAGAATTAATTGCAAAAATTACGAATATAAATGTTAAAGATGCAAATAATCAAACACCACTTTTCATTGCTTGTGGAAATGGCCATACTAAAATAGTAGAATTTTTGCTTGAAAAAAATCCAGATTTAACACTTAATGATGCAATTATTTCACATAGTATTAAAAATTGTAATCCTCTTTATATTGCATCTTGTAAAGGACATTTTGATATAGTGAAACTGCTTGTTGGAAAAGGAATGGATATTAATTTAAAGGCAAGCAATGGAACTACTGCATTATTTAAAGCTATTCAAAATGGCTATGAAAAAATAGCAGAATTTTTACTTGACAATAGTTCTGATGTTAACCAAGTATGTTTGAATAGTACATTGTTAACAACAGCTTTAAATATGGGATTTCCATATCTTAGTCAAAAAATTATTGATAAAGGTGGTAATGTCAATGTCAAGGGTTGGGATAATAAATTTCCTTTATATAAGGCTTTAGAAGCTAATCTTCCTACTCTTGCGCAGATGCTAATTGCAAAAGGAGCAAATCTTAATGAAAAAAATGGTCCAACCCTACAAACTGCTCTTCACTGCGCTATTGATAAAAATCTTGATGCTATTGCTGGAACATTAATTAGAAATGGAGCAAGTGTGATTGAGAAAGATGTTCAAGGGAATACACCACTTCATTTGGCTGCTGCAAAAAATATTGCTATCATGAATATGATTATAGCAAAAGAAGGAGTGAATGTTAATGAACCTAATCTCGCAGGTCATACACCACTTTATTGTGCAATTGCAAGCGGCAGAGAATTAGGGCACGCTAATGCTAAAATCTTATTAGAGAAAGCAACAAATATTCGCCAAAAAGATGTAAAAGGCAATAGTCTTTTACATGCAGCTACTCTTGCTGATTCAGTAGAAAATATTAAACTACTTCTCGCTAAAGATAAGGATTTAATTAATATAAAAAATAATGATGAAATGTCACCGCTATATGAAGCAATAGATAAACTTAAAACAAACTCAGCAAAGTTTTTAATAGAACAAGGGGCTAATTTAAACGAGCAAGATCTGAATTATGGCAATAGTTTACTTCATGTTGCAGCGCTTAGAAACCTTCCTGTAATACTATCTGATTTATTGAGAGTAGGTAAGCTTGATATAAATATAACTAATATGGAAGGGCAAACTCCTCTAAATTATGCCATGCATAATAATAGTATCTATTCTATAAAGTTTTTACTGGAAGCTGGTGCAAATATTCATGATAAAAATAATCAAGGATATTGTTCTTTCCATAAAGCGGTACAAATTAATAACCCTGAAATTATTAAGATATTCATAAATAAAGACCCTAATATTGTTAATGAGAAGGATCAGTCTAATCAAACCCCTCTTCATTATGCAGTAAAAAGTAATATTGTAGGTAACGTAAATATACTGCTTGCAAATGGCGCCTCACAAGATAAAGATTCTCAGGGTAATACTCCATTACATCTTGCAGTAAAAAATAATAATCTCCCCACAATAAAATTGCTATTAGAGAATGGAGCAGATTTTACTATTAAGAATAATCAAGGGGAAACTCCATTCTCGATTGCGTTTGAAAATAACTATGTTGCAGCGATAGATGAAATAATTAAGTATCAAATTTTACAAGGAGATAAAATAACTGAATTAAGTTTTTCCCATAAAGGGAAAGCAGAGTATTTCCCTGATACTTACTATAAAGATGATTTAAAACATTTTTATGAACATTTAAATAGTGTAGAGGGAGATAATTTTCTTAAGGGATTAATTGGCGAGTGTCTTCAGATGCCTACTTAATTTCTTATATTAAAATCTTTCCAAGTTAAAGGTTATTCGCTTGGAAAGATTCATGTTCGCTCTATGAATATTTGGCTCTAACTTTACCTGTATTCTAAACCTCTAGGCTTAAAAATAGTCATTGGCATGCAAGCGATAAGCAAGTTTAAATCAATAATTATAACTAAGTTATATTAATAATTATTTGTAAGATGCAAAAAACCGCTTCAACTATATTAGTTCTCTTCCAGTTAGCACATTAATGAAAGCATCAAACGCTTGACCTAGCTATTAAGCATAGTATTATCTTATAAGTGGCTAAGCATTATATTGTACTGATAAGGATTATAGTATGCCAAAGGGTTATGTTTATAATAAGGCCAATTTTACTTCTTCGCTGCCAGAAACAACTACGACTTTTAAAGAAGTACTGCCAAATTATTTAAATTATAATGATGGTGTTTATCGATATGAATTTACTTCAAGCAAATTTGATGAGTTAAATAAAGTAACAACCGAAACTTATAGCGTTTATTCACAAAAATGGCCTTTGGAGCAAAAAGAATATTATAGTCAAAATCTTTGGCATCATAAATTAATTATCTACAAGCCAGAAACAGTGATATATAAAACAGCATTACTTTATGTTAATGGTGGATATAGCGCTGATATTGAGGGCAACGTAGTTTTAACACCTCCTGCCGGACATGAGCAGTTAGATTTTGCAAATATTGCGCAAAATAATAAAGCAATTGTTAGTGAAATTCAAAATGTTCCTAACCAATTTCTTAAGTTTGAAGGGGAAGATAAGCCTAAGAAAGAAGATGAAATTATTGCCTATAGTTATAAGAAGTTTTTAGAGAACCCTGAGGAAAATATATATCTTCCTGCGCACCTACCAATGGCTAAAGCTGTATGTAAAGCAATGGATACGATCCAGACCGTTGTTTTAGAGGAACATAATGTAATTATAGATGATTTTGTATTATCAGGCGCATCTAAAAGAGCATGGGCAGCTTGGCTTGCAACTGCTTGTGATGAGCGAGTATCTGCAATTATCCCTGTAGCACTTGATATTTTAAATGTGAGAGAGAGTTTAAAGTCAATAGTTAAGACTTATGGAGGAAAATGCCCACCTGCGCTTGGTGATTATGTTGCAGCTGGCGTCATAAAACAACTCGATACTCCGCAAATGGAAAAATTAATGGAGATAGAAGACCCACTTAACTATGCAAAGGATGAAAAATATCGAGATAGGCTGTCTATTCCCAAATACGTAATTAACAATAGTGGTGATGATTTTTTTGTGCCAAACTCTTCTAGCCTATATTTTTCTGCTCTTCCAGGGCAGAGCAATCTACTTAGATACCTTCCTAACTCCCCACATTATTTTAATAAAAAAATGGTAGGAGATGCTCTTAACGAATATTTTGACTGCCATTTGAATAATATAGAAATGCCTAAAGTTACTTGGAGCTTTACAGATCATTCAATAGATGTTACTGCTTCGCATGCGCCAACTTTTGCAAAATTATGGTGCGCAGAAAACCCTAAAGCTAGAGATTTTAGGTTTAACAAATACCCGAATGGAGAAGGGGATGTTAAATATATTGATTCTAGTTTAGATCATAATGTATATGAAGATTCCGCATATAAAATTCATGCCGAACTTCCAGAAATCGAGGAAGGCTGGCAAGCAGCTTTTGTTGAACTAGGCTTTGATTCAGAAGGGCATAATATGATTGTGACTACAGGAGTTAATATAACGCCTGATAGTTATGATATATAGTTATCAATGACTTTAGATCCATGTACGTAATCGGCTTGTGGCGATCACATATGAGATAGCCACGCCGCCTTGCCTTCACTTATGTGCTCTATATGATTCGCTTGCAAAGACGGTTTGGGGTTAGGGTGCAAGCCTTCAAAATATGTATAATTTTCAAATATATATTAAATGTCACATTACAACTGTTAATATAGCGTTAAAATTTTCTTGATATTTCTTTTGATTATCATATAATTGGTTAAAAGTAATTAACCATAGTATTTATAATGAAAAGAGAAATTGCGCAAATTAATGATAATCCTGAAATTCAAATCGAAGAACATGCTGCTAAAAGACTGAAAAGCGACCTTTCTGAGCTTACATTTTTAGACGCTCCAGCTTTAGAAATTAAAGAATTAATTAAAAAAAATGATCCAGAATTAATTGCTCAAAAATTTGATACAGTAGAAAAACTACTTACAAAATACAATGTTAAAATAACTGATGTATACAACTTAGAATCAATTAATGTATTACAGGTACTAGCTTATATAGGTTCTACCGAAATAATAAGAAAACTACTCGATAGGCATTTAGGTACTGAAGTCATAAATTCACAGACTGATGGTGAAGTTAATGCTACTCCTTTAATGTTCGCGGCAAAGAAGGGTCATAAGGAAGTTGTGGAGCTATTGCTCGATAGAGGGGCTGATATAGAGTATGTTGTAAAAAGCAACAATGAGGGTTGGAATGGGGTTAATCTTCTACATTTAGCAGCTGCTAATAATAGAAACGAAATTATAGAGCATTTACATACTAAGCATCAAAGTAAGTTTAAAGAGCTAGTTAATAAGCCAAAGCATGATGGGTTCACTCCTATATTGCTAGCTGTATTTAATGGACATATTAATTCTGTTGAAGCATTAATAAAATCAGGAGCAGATATAGAGTATGTTATAAAAAACAACAATCAGGGTTGGAATGATGCTAATCTTCTACATTTAGCAGCTTTTGATGATAGAAAGGAAATTATAGAGTATTTATATAAGGACCATAAAGATAAGTTTAAAAAGCTAGTTAATAAGCCAAAGGATGATGGGTACACTCCTATATTTCATGCGGTTATTGGAGGCCATAAGAATTCTCTTGAAGCATTAATTAAATCAGGGGCAGATATAGAGTATGTTATAAAAAACAACAATCAGGGTTGGAATGGGGCTAATATTCTACATTTAGCAGCTTTTCATAATAAAAACGAAATTATAGAGCACTTACATACTAACCATGCAAGTATGCTTAAAGAGCTTGTTAATATACCACTGCATTATTATGGGTTGACTCCTATATTTCAAGCGGTTATTGAAGGCCATAAGAATTCTGTTGAAGCATTAATAAAATCAGGGGCAGATATAGAGTATGTTATAAAAAACAACAATCAGGGTTGGAATGATGCTAATCTTCTTCATTTAGCAGCTTTTCATGATAGAAAGGAAATTATAGAGTATTTATATAAGGACCATAAAGATAAGTTTAAAAAGCTAGTTAATAAGCCATCGCATGGTTGGTGCACTCCTATATTTCAAGCGGTTATTGAAGGCCATAAGAATTCTGTTGAAGCATTAATAAAATCAGGGGCAGATATAGATTGCAAACTCCCAAATGGTAAAACTCTATCAAGCTTTGCAACAGAAAGAGGCCATACTGAGATTGTGAAGTTAATTGAAACTTATAAGTTTGCTAAAAGTGCTGCTGAAAAGGAATGTGATATTACTACTATTCAAAATGCAATAAATACTGATAAGATACAAATTGATAAATTCATAGATTTCTTAAACTTCTTTATAGAGAAAACAAGCTCTACCTACGCTAAGGCATTAATAGTAGAGAATAATAACTCATTTAAAGATGTAGCTGATTTAATATGGAAACATTCATTAAGTAAGCAATATAAAGAACTTAAAACAGAAAAACTTTGCTCTTTATTAGGAATTAGTTCACGCCTTGAAGTTTTGAAAAATAGTAATGCAACTGATGAGCAAAGTGAGCTTCTCTCAGAGCTTCCAGAAGGACTCAAAGAGTATATAGATAACCCAGAAGCTTTAG